>JAFGSH010000281.1 GCA_016934695.1 Deltaproteobacteria bacterium | reverse complement strand
CCGCATGATGTTGTCGTCGAAGTTTCCCAGGCCGGTCCGGCCGGGGGCACGGTACAGCTGGTTGTGGAACTGGTTGATCGATTCGATCCCGGCGATCCCGGGGAGGACGATCTTCGCACCCCCGCCGAAACCCACGTGGACGTGGGCGGTGATGCACCCGATCCCGATCCTCAGGTCACAGTTCATGAATTCGCGGTTGATTCAGACCTCCACCCCCGTGGGAGTCCGTCCTACCCGTACGGTGTTCTGAAAGGGATCGTGGTTGTAAACGGCATAGTTTTCCACGATATGATCCCCCAGCTTCTTCCGGGCATTGATCATGTCGTAGGCCCCGTGACTCCCCAGGGCCCAGATGAACCGGATCTGATCCTTTTCCATCCCGGCCCGGTGGAGGGCATCAAGGACAAAGGGGGCGACGTCCCTGACCGGCGTGGGGCGGGTCATGTCGTCGAAGACAACCGCCGCCTGCCGCTTCCCCCTGGCCAGATCTTCGAGGGTGGGGCCTCCGAGCGGACGGTCGATTCCGTCCCTGATCTCATCCGGTGAAAGACCGGGTTTCTCGAATCCGGGAGAGGTGAGATTATCCACCTCCCACCGGTCTGGAAAGGTCAGTTCCCGCTCTTCGTTTTCGTACCAGAGACGTGACGGGATCGATATCTTCTTCATCGCCTTATCCTTTCTTGTTGGGCAGCAGGTATCTTATCCGATCAGGATCACCACCAGACGCCGCGGACCGTGCATCCCCTTGAAGGGCCTCCCCTGGATGTCCGCGGTCATGCTCGGCCCCGTGATGAAGCTAACCTGGGAGGGAATTTCCCCTCCATCTCCATACATCTTCTCGACTGCCTGTTCGTATACGGCGACCATCCGTTCGACGGGGACCAGGGCGATGTGCAGGACGGGGGCGAGGGAGACGAGGCGCGGCTGGCGCGCGTCGTGCGCGATGACGAGCGTACCCGATTCGGCGACGGCGTAATCGGCCCCGGTAATCCCGGCCTGAGCATCATCAAAGACGGCGTCACGGAAAGAGTCCCTGTCACTGAAATCCGCCGGTGTGAGGATCTCGATCCCCCGTTCCTTCCCCCAGCGAGGCAGATCAAGCGGCGCGATCACCTCATCCGCCGACACCATGACACGTTCCAATTTCTCTTCGGCTGCTATTTCCGTAAGCCTGGCGACCGCTTCACCCCCGTCTCCGACACGGTGCACGACCCCCTCTTCCGCCGTCAGTTTCCCGGTAAAGGTCGCGATCATCTCTTCCCGGCCAAGGGACAGCTCCTTCAGGGGGGGCATCTCCGGCCTGTCTCCCACCGAGCTTCTCGGAACTTTCCTGAGTCTCCCCAGGATCTCTTCCCGCGCGCCGCTCTCCATGATCATGCCTCTTCCTCCGGGCCGCCGGCGGTGCCCTCATCCCGCAGTCTTCTCCACCGCTCGTGGAAGGTCTCCTGCGCCATGGCGGGAAGGTCTCTGCTCCGGAACCATCCCTGGAAAAAGCCTCCCATCCTGCTGATCACACCGCCGCGGGAATATCTGTTTACGAGGGGACGGACCACCCTGATCCCCAAGTTCCAGAGTGCGCTGTGCGCGATGGCCCGCCCCCAGAGACCGAAGAGGCGTGATTCCCGCCAGGGGCGCCTCTTTCCGCGCAGTCCCCGGTCCCCCTCCACGTCCTTGGATCGGTAATAGAGAAAGATCGAGGGGTGGTCGACCCCCGCGGGGCACACCTCCCTGCAGGCGCCGCACAGCGTGCACGCCCGGTAGAGATCCTGCGTCCGGTCGAGTCCCAGGAGGAGGGGGGTGAGCACCTGTCCCATGGGGCCGGAATAGGCCCAGCCGTAGGGATACCCGCCGATCTTCGTGTAGACCGGACAGATATTGAGACACCCCCCGCAGCGGATGCACCGCAGGGCCTCCCGCGCCACCGGATCGGCATAGATCTTCGAGCGGCCGTTGTCGACGATGATGATGAAGAGTTCCTCGGGTCCGTCGATCTCGCCCGCCCCCCTGGGGCCGCTGTCCATCGACACATAGGCCGATATCGCCTGCCCCGTGCAGTTCCTGGACAGGAGGCGGATCAGATGCATGGCGTCCGCCATGGTGGGAACCACCTTCTCGATGCTCATGATCGAGATCTGCGTCCGGGGGGACGCCTTGTTGAACCTGATATTCCCCTCGTTCTCCAGGTTGATGATCGTCCCCGTTTCGGCAACGGCCATGTTGACGCCGGTTATCCCGAGAACGGCGTGGTGGAACTTGTCGCGCAGGAAGAGGCGCGCGGCGTACCCCAGCTCGACGGGATCGGTGGTCGGCTCTTCCATCCCCGCCTTTTCCATGAAGAGGTCGCGTACCTCCTCGACGGGGACGTTGATGGCCGGGCCGACGATATGGAAAGGGGGACGCCGGAGCTGCTGGGCGATAAACTCGCCGAGATCCGTTTCGAAGGGTTCGATCCCGCTCCCGGCGAGGGCGTCGTTCAGTCCCATCTCCTCCGTCACCATCGACTTTCCCTTGGTGACATAGGAAACGTCCCGCTCCTTTGCCAGGGCGAGGACCATCTCGTTCGCCTCCCGGGCATCGCGCGCCCAGAGGACCTTCGCGTCCCGCCCCAGGGCATTCTTCTCGAACTGTTCGAGGAGGTCGGGGAGCCGCGCCACGACCTCGGCCCGAATCGACTGCCCGCAGGCCTGCGCCGCGGCGGGATCGGGGAAAGTACCCATGACCATCGTTCGCCGCTTCGCGATGACTGCGGGCATCGCCTTCAGAAAGAGGCGGGCATACGAGTTCCTGATCTCCCTTTCGGCGACTTCGTTGAAGATGGTCGTCCTGATCTCCACGTCACCCTCCCCTCTCCGTGCCGGCCAGGAAACTGGCGATATGGAGGGCCTTCTTTTCAGGATGATTGCGGCTGAGGTACCCGCCGATATTGAGGAGGCACCCCGGCTCGCAGAGGACCAGGAGATCGGCCCCGCTCTCCAGGTAGTTTTCGATCTTCTCCTTGACCATCTCCTCGGAGATATAGTGGTAGTCCTCGGCAAACTCGCCACCGAAGCCGCAGCACATGTCGGCGGAGGGGAGAGGAACGAATGTGGTACCGTTCGCCCTCTGTATGAGACGTTTGGGCTGGTCGGAGACGCCGAGACCCCGGAGGATATGGCATGATTCGTGGTAGGTGACCGTCCCCGTGTATGACGCGCCTACATCATCGACACCAAGGACATCGACGATATACTGCGACAACTCGAAGACACGTTCCGAAACCTCCTCTGCCCGGCGCAGCCACACCGGCTCATCGCAGAGGAGCCGGGGATAGTGGTGTTTCACCATGTAGACGCAGGAGCCGGAGGGGCTCACGATGATATCGTCGTCGTCGAAGATATCGATGAAGTGTTTCGCCGCTTTCCTCGCCTGATCGCGGTACCCCGCATTCATCGCGGGCTGGCCGCAGCATGTCTGCGCCTCGTGGTACAGGGGTTCCACCCCCATCCGCCGGAGCACCCGGACGGTGGCCTCCCCGATCTCCGGGAGGAAGAGATCAACGGTGCAGGGGATAAAGAGGGAAACGTGTTTCATAGGCCCCCGATGAATCATGAACGACCGCCGAACGGAAAGAAGGGTACCTCGTTTGAATCAGGGAACGTATACCAACTTTACGCGCCTGCCGCCACCGTTTTCGAACGGAGCATCCGTTCGATCTGGCGGTCCTTCTCCGCCCACAGATCGTTCAACCACTGCTGGAATCTCTCGCGATACTCGGAATCATTGAAGTAGTCGCCCAGAAGCTCACCGCTGAGGGGGTACGTCCTGACCCTGACCTTGACCTCGTCCACCTTCCCGCAGAGGAACTGCCAGAAGCTCTTCGCCCCCCCGGGATAGGCGATGGTAACGTCCACGATCCGGTTCAGCTGTTCCCCCATGGCCTGGAAGACAAAGGCCATGCCGCCAGCCTTCGGGCGGAGGAGATTCTTGTACGGTGATCGCTGCAGCCTGTGTTTCGCCGCCATGAATCTCGTCCCCTCGACGAAGTTCATGACGGAGACCGGTATCGTCTTGAATTTTTCGCACGCCTTCTTGGTCGTCTCAAGATCCTTGCCTTTGAGGTGAGGATGCTTTTCGAGAAAGGCCTGCGAGTATCGTTTCATAAAGGGAAAATCAAGGGCCCACCACGCGAGGCCGATGATCGGCACCCATATCAGTTCCTTCTTGAGAAAAAACTTCAGGAAGGGGATCTTTCGATGGAAGATCCGCTGCAGGACGAGGATATCGACCCAGGACTGGTGATTCGACAGGACCATGTACCACTCGTTCCGCTTCAGGCCATCCAGGCCGGAGACATCCAGGCGGATCCGCCCGGTGCATCGCTGATTGAAATTGTTGACGGCGATCCAGTTGTCCGCGATCCTGGAGAGCAGGATGTCACAGACTTTCCGCCAGCCCCGCAGGGGGATCACCAGCTTCAAGAAGGCAACAAGGAATACCTGGGCCGCCGCGAAGAGCGTGTTGACAACATACAGCAGGAGGGATACGACCCCCCTCACCAACCCCAAACAAGAACGAACCATGCCTCTCTCCCCTGTATCGATCGTTTGACTGCTCGCCCATAGCACATTCCGGCACCCTTTTCCAGGGAGAAAATAACCTCATTCGATCCACACGGCCGGATATGCCGTCACCGAAATATTTCCGAAGATACAGACCGGGGTTTTCGGGCAGGCTGTCTCCGACGGACGATACGGCATCCTAAGCGGGAAGAGGCTTCAGCACCAGGGCCGTACGGGTGGGAAGATAGAGGCTCAGCAGATTCCGGCGCCGGTGTCCCGAAGTGTCGAAGAGAGTGAGATGAGACTGTTCCGGTTGTAACCGGCCGTGACCGCCGTATTCGGGGGCATCGCTGTCAAAAATCATCCCGTATTCCCCCGGAGACACATCAAACCGGTAATCGGCGTAGGATCTCGTGGGGTGCAGATTGAAGACGAACAGGAGGCCGGCCCGCTGGAAGGCGAGGACCTTGTCCGCCGCATGCTCGTACAACAGCCTGATCTCCTGAGGCTCCAGGACCCGGAACCGCTTTGCGAGCGCGATCATGTCGCGGTCGAAGCGGTCAAGGAAACGATACTTCAAATCAGGATCGTCCACAAGGTGCCACTGGCGTCTCGCGTAGTGGTACGACCACGCATTTCCCTCTCGTGGGAAATCCACCCATTCGGGATGTCCGAACTCGTTGCCCATGAAGTTGAGATAGCCGTTGCCGGCCGTCGTCAGCGT
>JAFGSH010000280.1 GCA_016934695.1 Deltaproteobacteria bacterium | reverse complement strand
GTCCCGATTGTTTCTCCTGTTTTTCGATCTCATCATCCAGGCGATAGAAGTAGTGCAGGAGATCGTCATTGCTCATCTTCTGATAATCCTCGGCGAGCAATTCCGTCGTCCTCTCCGCGCATCCAAAGACCAGAAACAGGACCGCGACCATAAGCAGCAGTGCCACTATATTCCGTTTCATCTTCATATCGCATTCTCCTCTTTTACATTGTCGTTGACACCCACAATGCAGGGAATTCAGGGGCATTTGGACTGAGCCCCATGAACTGCACAGATCAGCGGGACTTACCGTATCGCTGAGAAGCTGCGCGTCTTCGTTCCCATCAATTCCCAGGCCAGCCGAGCGGTCCGCGCGGCCGCGCCCGGCTCGCCCAGCCGCGCCCGCACCGCGCTCAGATCTCCCTTCATCCGCGCCAACCGGTCGTCATTATCGAGAAGGTCTTCGATTTCGCGGGCGATCCGCTCCCCCGTGGCGTCCCCCTGGATCAGCTCGGGGACGATCCCTCTCCCCGCAATGATATTGGCCAGTCCGATATGATCTACGTGCACCAGCATCCGACCGATAAGGTACGAGAGGGGGGATATCCTGTACACGATCACCATCGGCACCTCGAGAAGGGCCGTCTCCAGGGTCGCCGTCCCCGACGTCACGACGGCGATATCGGCGGCGCCGATTACGTCATACGTGTCGTTGTCCACGACGGAGACATCGACGGAGGCCTGATCAGTGAACACCTCTACCGCCCCGCGTTCGAGGCTGGAGGCCCGGGGGAGAACGAATTGAAGATCCGGGTACTTTACAAGAAGCCGTTCCGCCGCCCGGAGCATCTCGGGGAGGAGCTTCTCAACCTCATTAGGCCGGCTCCCCGGCACCAGCGCCACGGTCCTCCTGCGGGGTTCAAGCCCGAAACGGCCAAGGGCCTCGTCCCGCGAGTATTTTCTCTTCACGACATCCAGGAGGGGGTGGCCGACGAATTCGACATCCAATCCGGCACGGTCATACATGGCCTTTTCAAAGGGGAGGATCACGGCCATCCTGTCAACCAGCCGCGCAATGCTGAACACCCTGTTTTTCCTCCAGGCCCACACCTGGGGGCTGATGTAATAGAACACCCTGCACCCGTGTTGCTTCGCATGTTTGGCGACATACAGGTTAAAGTCGGGATAATCGATGAGGACCACGAGGTCGGGCGTATCGTCCCTGAGGGCGGCCTTGAGGAGCTTTCGCGCCCTGAGGATCACCCTCCCCCTGGAAAAGACCTCCGTCAGACCGACGACGGCCATCTCCGACGAATGAATGAGGATCTCGACGCCGGCCTCTTCCATCCGGTCGCCGCCGATCCCGAAGAAACGGATGCCCGGGTCCAGCCGCAGCATCTCTCTGACCAGGTTCGAGCCGTGCAGGTCCCCCGAGGCCTCTCCCGAGATGATCATCACCTTGTTCGATACGGTCTGCATAGATCGCTACGGGACCTCGTTTATGACATCGCAGATACGCCTGATCTCGTCCTCCCGCAGTTCCGGGAAGATGGGAAGCGAGAGCACCTCCCGGGCGCATGCTTCGCTGACGGGGCACGGCATCCCCGACGGGAGATCGCGGAATACCTCCTGCATATGGAGGGGCAGAGGATAGTACACCGCCGACGCGATGTCGTGTCGCCCGAGCGCCTCGGCGACCCGATCCCGCGCGGCCGTCCGGATCGTGAACTGGTGGTAGACGTGGGTGCATTCATCGGCCTCGAAGGGGAGCGTGACATCCTTCCGTGTGATGCCCGCCCTGTACAGGGCGGCCTTCTCCCTCCGTGCCCTGTTGAACTCATCGATCCGTGCGAGCTTGACCCGCAGGATCGCGGCCTGGAGCTCGTCGAGCCTGCTGTTGTATCCGAGCATCGAATGATAATTCCGTGCCGTGCTCCCGTGATTTCGAAGGATGCGTATGGTCCCGGCGATATCGTCACGCGGGGTGATCACCATCCCTCCGTCTCCGCAGCAGGAGAGGTTCTTGCTTGGAAAAAAACTGAAACAGCCGCACACCCCGAAGGTGCCGACCTTCTTCCCTTTATATTCGGCGCCGAAGGCCTGCGCGCAGTCTTCGATAACGGCAAGGCCGCACTCGGACGCTATCTCCATGATGGGATCCATATCGGCGGGATGCCCGAAGAGATGAACCGGAATGATGGCCTTCGTCCTCGGCGTGACGGCCGCCTCTATCCGCTGCGGATCGATGTTGTACGTGTCGGGGCGTATGTCGACGAAGACAGGGGTGGCGCCCGCCTCGGCGATCACCTCCGCCGTCGCGAAGAAGGTGAAGGGGGTCGTGATGACCTCGTCCCCCGGGCCGATCTCGAGCGCCCGAAGCGCCAGGAGAAGGGCGTCCGTCCCGTTCGCAACGCCTATTCCATGGGGGAGAGAGTGGCACCGGGCGATCTCCTCTTCGAGGGCCGAGACATGGGGGCCCAGTATGAAGTGCGTCGAGGTCATGACGTCCGAGACGGCGCCGTCTATCTCTTCCTTCATGTCCAGATACTGGCGCCTCAAATCAACCATGGGTATCATAACCGGACGCTCCCCTGCTGCGTAATCCGCTCGGCGATGAGAAGGGCCAGATCCAGCGCGTCCCGTCCCTCTTCTCCCGAGACGGCGGGTTTTCTTCTCGTAATCACCGCATCGACGAATTCCCTGATCTCCATCTCGAGCGGATCGCGGTTTTCCACCTCGACATTGTTCTGCCGTATCTCCAGTTTCCCCTCGTCCGTCTTCCTGCGGGAGAAAGACGTAAGGTCACGCTGGTCGTAGTCGACCGAATGGTATCCCTCGGGACCAAAGAATCGAATCTTCTGCATCTTCTTGTTCGTCACCCTGCTTGCCGTGACGTTCGCAACGCTTCCGTTCCGGAAGGTGATCCTGGCGTTGGCGATATCGACCTTGTCGGAAAGGACGGAGACACCGACGGCCTCGACACCGCTCGGGGGGGCCTTCACAAAGTGGAGAATGATATCGAGATCGTGAATCATCAGATCCAGGACGACATCGACATCGGTTCCCCTGCTGAAAAAGGGGTGGAGACGGTGGGACTCGATGAAGAGCGGCCGTTCGATAACCTTCTCCAGAGCGGCGATCGCGGGATTGAAGCGTTCGATGAATCCGACCTGGAGCACCGCCCCCGATTGCTCCGCGAGCCTGATCAGGTCGTCGGCCTCTTCTCTCGTGGCAGTCATTGGTTTCTCGAGCAGCACGTCGACACCCGCCTCAAGGAAGTCCTTCGCGACAGCGTAGTGCGACTCAGTTGGAACAGCGATGCTCACGGCATCGACCTTTCCGATAAGCCCACGGTGATCGGCATAGGCCTCGCACTGGTCCCCCTCGGAAGCGGTCCGGCAGTGCGCGGGGTCGATATCCGCGACACCGACGACGGTGCACCCGTCGATCAGTCGATATTTCTGGAGATGATACGTGCCGAGATGACCGACTCCCACCACGCCGACTTTTACGGAATTCATAGGGTAATCCCTCAAAACAGTGACGGCTCCTTTATCTCAGAGACAAGAAGCTCTCCCATGGAAAGCGCTAAAAACCATACACCCTCAGAATATTTTGTCAAGGAATTTGACATCTTTGAAGATCCGTGCCAGCCCCCTGCACCATCTCTCGCCGCCCCCCCTCTCCTGCACATTTCATTCAACGGTATTGCACGTTTCTTTTAATCAACCGCAGGTTTTTCGTCGTGCCGTCCCTCCTTCCTCCAATCC
>JAFGSH010000279.1 GCA_016934695.1 Deltaproteobacteria bacterium | reverse complement strand
CGGGCGTTTCGCGTCGGTATCACGCAGTCGAACATGTCGATCCCGTGATGAACGGATTCGACGATGTCATCGGGCATCCCGACCCCCATCAGGTATCGGGGTCTTTCCGCGGGGAAGAGGGGGGTGCAGGCGGCGGTTATCCCGCGCATGACCTCCTTGGGTTCGCCGACGCTCACCCCTCCCAGGGCGTACCCGTCGAATCCGATGTCCACCAGTTCCTCTATCCCCCGCCTGCGCAGGGTTTCATGCGCCCCCCCCTGCGATATGCCGAAGAGTGCCTGGCGGTCGTTTGTCCTGGCGGCCTTACATCTTCGTGCCCACCGAAGCGTCATGGCGAGAGACTTCTCAGCGTAGGTGAAATCGGCAGGGTAGGGGATGCATTCGTCGAGACACATCATGATGTCGGATCCCAGGGCTTCCTGGATCTCCATGCACGACTCGGGGCTTATGAAGTGTCGTGAGCCGTCTATATGGGACTGAAACGACGCCCCTTCCTCCGTTATCTTCCTGAGGGCCCCCAGGCTGTATATCTGGAACCCGCCGCTGTCCGTGAGGACGGGACGATTCCAGTTCATGAAGGCATGCAGACCCCCCATCTGCCTGATCAGTTCGTGCCCCGGTCTCAGGTAGAGATGGTAGGTGTTCGCGAGGGCCATCTGCGCCCCCAGCCCGGCAACCTGCTCCGGTGTGAGCGATTTGACCGTCCCCTGGGTCCCCACCGGCATGAATACGGGGGTATCGACCTCCCCGTGAGGGGTCGTGATCCTCCCCAGTCGCGCCCCCGAGCCGCTATCCCGGCGGAGCAGCGTGAAGCCGAACCCGGGAGCCTGGGATGTGTCCTCTGTATCCATGTGACCGATCAACCTATCTGTGTGACACGGTGGCCTCTTCACCGTATCAGCATGCAGTCTCCATAGCTGTAGAACCGGAACCGTTCCTCCACAGCCCTTTGATAGACCCTGCCCATGAGATCCCTTCCCGCAAAGGCGCAGACGAGGAGGAAGAGGGATGAGGCGGGGAGGTGAAAATTCGTCAGGAGCCGGTCCACGACCTTGAACCGGTACCCCGGGTATATAAAAAGGGAGGTCTTCCCGGACCCCGCGCGCACCGTTCCATCCGCATCCGAGGCGGCCTCCAGCGTTCGGACGGCCGTTGTCCCCACGGCCACAATCCTCCCGGCGCCGTTGATCTTCCCGGCCGCCATCTCGTCTATCTCGAACGACTCGCTCTCCATTTCATGGTCCTCCACCCGTTCGGTCTCGATAGGGAGAAAGGTTCCGTACCCCACGTGCAGCGTTACCTCGGTGATGCCTGTCTCCTGGTCCTTCAGTCTCTCCAGGATCTCCCGGGAGAAGTGGAGGCCGGCCGTGGGGGCGGCAACGGAACCGGGGGCCTTCGCGTAGACGGTCTGATACCGCTGCAGATCGACGGGGTCCGGTTTCTTCCCCTTTCCCCTCTTGATGTACGGGGGGAGGGGTGCGCCCCCGAATGTCTCCAGAAATGTGTCGAACCCGTCCTCCGTGTGAAAGCGGACGACCCACTTCTTGTCGGAGATCCTCTCGATCACCTCCGCCCGGGAACGATCACCGAAGGATACCGTAGTCCCCACCTTGACCCGTTTGGCTGGTCTCAGCAGGACCTCCCAGGTCGCCGGGAACCCCCTCTCTTCGAGGAGGAGCAGTTCGATCACGGCCCCGGTGTCTTTCTTCCCGGAGAGCTTCGCGGGGATGACCCGGGAGTTGTTGATCACCAGAAGATCGCCGGGGTCCAGAAATTCGGGCAGTTCATAAAAATAGCGGCATTCGAAGGTCCCGCGGCCCCGGTCTACCACCATCATCCGGGAATGATCCCTCCGCTCGCAGGGGTGCTGCGCGATCAATTCCTCCGGTAAATGATACTGAAAATCTTCCGTTCTCATGGCGAATCCGGGGGAAGTAATCAGAAAGGGATCGTAAAGTCAATAGGGAATCGCGCCGGGCTCTTGCATGAATATGCCGATCTCAGTTCCTGCCGAGATAGACGAGGGCCAGACCGGCTATGACCGCCGCCAGCCCCAGGAGCCTGAGCGTGCCCTCGGGGGTGTCGTACACCTTCAGGAGGTACGACTTGATCTTCTCGGGGAAGGCGAAGTAGGGAAGCCCTTCTATGATCAGAACCATTCCGATGACACAGAGGAAAAACTTCATCGTTTGCCGCCCCTTTCCGTTTCTTTTGCCCTGTTCCAGAGCAGGTCCATCTCTTCCATGGTGGCCTCCCGCGGAGAACGGCCCTCCTTTTTAAGGCTCTCCTCGATGAAGGAGAATCTCGCGGCGAACCGCTCAAGCGAGGACCGGAGCGCGTCTTCGGGGTTTACACGGGTGAACCGGCACAGGTTGACGAGCGAGAGGAGCATGTCCCCGATCTCCCCTTCGATGCGATCCGTCCGCCCCCCTGCGATGGCCTCTCTCAGTTCCGCCATCTCCTCCCCGATCTTTTCCACGACTCCGGCTGTCTCCCCCCAGTCGAAGCCCTGCTTCGCCGCCCGATCGGTGATCTTGTGCGCCGCCGTGAGGAGGGGCATGGAGCGCGGCACGGCGTCGATGGGATTGCTCTCCCCCTCGGCCCTTCCGCGTTCGCGGTTCTTGATGCGCTCCCAGTTCACCCGAACCTCTTCGGGATCGAGTGCCTTCGCATCCTGGAAGACGTGGGGGTGGCGGAAGATCATCTTTTCCGATACGCCGTTCACGACGTCCATGAGACTGAATTCCCCTTTCTCCTCCGCCATCTTCGTCAGGAAGAGTATCTGGAAGAGGACATCGCCGAGTTCCTCCTTCAGGGCGTCCGGGGAACCCAGATCGATCGCGTCGATCACCTCGTACGTCTCCTCCAGGAGGTATCTCCCGACATCCCCCCGCTCCTGCCTCCGGTCCCACGCGCATCCGTTCGGTCCCCGCAGCCTGTCGATGACCTCCCGGATCCGGCGGACGCTGTGTTTCCCCTGGTCTTTCAATAGACTTTCCCTATTTCACCAGGAACAGATCCCGGTCCCTGTCCTGGAAGTAGATGTGCCGGTATGCTCCTCTGCCGGTTGCCTCGAAGATCTCCTCCCCCCGCTTTCTGCAAGCGTTGCAGCCCCGTCCCGGCACGATGACCGCGAAGATCCGGTTGCCGGTGCTTGCCTCTGAATCAATGGTGACGAGGCCGCCGCATTCGTCGCAGATGCGGACCGTCTCCTCCTGGTGTTCGCTGATCATGTCGGTGTCGTAGAATATGCTCCGGCTGCGGTGCAGGTACTCTTTCCCCTTCACCAGGGCTTCCTTCCGTGAGGCGCGGTTCTTCCACAGGTCGTAGACGGCGGAGACCTGCTGCTCGATGTAGCGGCTGGTTTGCGGGGTCTGCCTCGTGGCGTCGGGGTTGTAGTCCGGCTCGGTGACGTGGCTGTAGTCGATCCCGGCCATGGCGAGGATGATCCCCACATTGACATAGGGAAGAGCACTCTCTATGGAATAGCCCCCTTCGAGGACGGCGATGTCGGGGGAGAGCCTGTCGTTCAAGGTCGCGTATCCCTGAGCGGAGAAGGACATGTTGGTGATCGGATCGCTGTAATGGTTGTCCTGCCCCGCCGAATTGACGACCAGGTCCGGTTTGAACTCGTCCAGTATGGGGAGGATCAGGTTGTCCAGGACGAAGAGAAACCCCTCGTCCGAGGTGTGGGGGGGCAGAGGCACGTTGATCGTGGTGCCGAGGGCGTTCGGCCCCCCGAATTCGTCGGAGAAGCCGGAGCCGGGGTAGAGCGTCCTCCCGTCCTGGTGGATTGATATGAAGAGGGTGTCGGGGTCGTGCCAGAAGATATCCTGGGACCCGTCGCCGTGGTGGCAGTCGGTGTCGACGATGGCGATCCTCCGGTGGCCGTACCGGCGACGGATATATTCGATCATGATCGCCTCGATGTTTATGTTGCAGAATCCTCTGGCGCCGTGGACGATCCGCATGGCGTGGTGTCCGGGGGGGCGGACGAGGGCGAAGGCGTTGTCGACCTCTTTTCTCATCACCTTCTCGGCTGCCGTTATGGCCCCCCCTGCCGAGATCAGGTGGGACTGCGTGGTGACACTGGAGGCGTCGGGAACGCAGATGTGGATGCGGTTGATATCTTCGACGGTGGCAAGCCCCGGCTTGAATTCTACGATGTTGTCTAGGTCGAGGAGCCCCTCCTCGAAGACCTGGTCCTGCGTGTAGAGGAGCCGTTCCTCCCGTTCCGGATGGGTCGGCGATATGGCCCAGTCGAAGGCGGGGAAGAATATCAGCCCGGTCTTTTTCTTAGTGTCTGGCATCGGACACTCCCTGTCCGAAACCCGCGATGAGTCCCGGTTTCACCTGGGCCTTGATCCGGATGTTTCTGCCGGTCGTGTACCCCATGCCCCTGACCATGTTGAAGGTCTGGTCCTCAATGATCTCCATCTCGATGTCGTCTTCCTTGGCCCCCATCCTGAGCGCCCTCGCCCGCAGGGTCTCCTCGCACAGGCCGATCGCGTCCTGGCGGGTGAACCCCCGCGGGATCGGGGCCTGTATGCCTTCTTCGGCGATGATTACCTCTCCCTTCTCCGTGTCGGCCAGGAGGGTCACCTCGGTCGTCGTCCGGGCCAGAGCGGCGCCGATTGCGTTGGCCACCTCGGCGTGCCCCGGGACGCGGGCCGGAATTCCCTGCATCCTTTCCAGATACGGCGCCATCGGTCCGGCCGGTCCGCCGACGACGTACATCACCCTTGGGGCGATCTGTTTCCCTTCGAGAATCTCGTGGACGGTGTAGACCGGCTTTCTGCTGATCTCCTCGACCAGCTCTTCCGCTGCCGAGAGTATCTCCCGGCAGGCAAGTTCGAAGATATCCTGCGCCGTCTCCTCGAGCGGCCGGTTCGCCCGATCGGCTATCTCCTGCATGGCCTCGGTTGCCTTTTCGCGGTCGCCGATATCCGTGAGGCCGAGAACGATCATGGCATCCGTCGGCGTGGGGGACGGTCCCCCGAAGGCCGCCGCCGGTCCGTCCCGCTCTGGACCGATGGTGATCCGTCCCTCCCCGTATCCGACCCTGCTGTCTCCCCCTACCCCGATGGACCGGGTGAGGAGGCCCCTGATGAGCGTCTTGCGTCCTCCGATGGTCACCCCCAGGGGTTCGAGGAGGGGGACGCCGTCGGCAAAGATCGCTATATCCGTGGTTGTCCCCCCGATATCGAGTGCGATGGCATCCTCGTTGCCGTCTGACAGACTCAGGATCCCCATGATGCTGGCGGCGGGGCCGGAGAGGATCGACCCGACGGGATATCCGACAGATTGGCTGATCTTGGAGGTCCCTCCATCCGCCTTCAGGATATAGACGGGAGCGGTTATCCGCATGCGGTCCACAAAATCCGTCACGCTGGCGACGAAAGCTCCGTACGTGTCCCATATCGCGGCGTTGAGATAGGTCGTTGCTGTGCGCCTGGGGAAATTGAGGTTTCCGGACATGAGGTGACCGAAAGAGAGGTGTCTGAATCTGTCGCTCAGGATGCCTCCTATCTCCGTCTCCAGGGAGGGGTTGCGCGTGGAGAACTTCCCGACGATCCCCACGTGTCCGATCTCCTCCCTTTCGAATATATCGGCGATCCTGGTAATCTCACCCCGGTCCGTTCCGGTGATTTCGATCCCCCGGTGATTGACATACCCGGATATGAAGTGGGTGTCTTCGCCGATCCTGAGCATCTCGGGGGAAAGGCCGGGGCCGCCGGCCAGGATCATCCCCACCCGGGAGGTCTTTCCCTGAATGATGGCGTTGGTCGATATGGTGGTGCTGAGGACGATCCTCTCCACCGTGGCCGGGTCCTCGCCGTTGAGGATCTCTTCGGTGACGGCTGCGAGCGATTCGATCAGATTGTCCTGATTCGTGACGACCTTCGCAGTCTTCTTGATGCGGAGGGTGTCAAGCAGCACCGCGTCGGTGTGTGTTCCTCCAACATCGATCCCTACGATCATACCTTCTCCTCGTCGTCTCATCGTTCCAGAGTTGCCTACCACACGGACCCGCACCCCGTCAATTTATCATTTTTTAGCGATCGGCTCGCGGGATGTCCTGCCGGTGAAATGGCCGCCCCTTGATTACGTAATGGTAATTCAGATTACATGATTTCGCGTAATTTCTCCCTTCTCTTGCGGTGCGTTCCCCTCCTTTCCAGGGATTCCAGTAAGGCCTCCCCTTCGCTTGTAGATACTATAACAACTCTATATTACTTGGTGTTTTCATAACCCCGCAGTGCGCATGCCCCCCGTTTCCCGCGGGCGTCGCCTCCTCATACCCCGTGGCCTGCTTCTTGCCCTTTCTTCGGGCGGATACAAGCGACCGGACTCATCGCAGGGGAGACAAAACGGCTGAGACCGGATCGCCGGTCAAGCGGGGCGTGCCCCCGCACGGGTTACGAGGAACATGAAAAAAGTATTTCTGGGAATCATCATATCGCTGCTTGTCGTCACGAACGGCTGGGCGACCTACACGGGAAGTCTTGAAGGCCCCGCCGACCTTTACGGGACGGGGAGCTGGAGCGGTGCGACCCTCGATTGGAGTGTGAGTGTCGATAATGCCCTCTGGACCTACGATTACATCTTTACCGTACCGCACAAGGGGATCAGCCATCTGATCTTCGAGGTGTCGAGCACCTTCGGCGAGAGCAATATCTATGAGGGGACGACCGGGGGCTACGAGCTTGGTACCTATGACAGCCCCGGCAATCCCGGTATCCCCGACTCGATCTTCGGACTGAAGTGGGAGCTTGACGTGGAGACCACGTCCGCATCCGTAACCATCATCACGGACAGGGCCCCCATGTGGGGGGATTTCTATGCGAAGGACGGTGTCGAGAAGATAGACGGCGTCAAGACGCCGGTCTTCGCGTACAACACGCAGTTCGGAAGCGACACATTCGCTTCGATCGGTAACGGCAACGCCGGAGGATGGGCGCTGGTACCCGATACCCATTCGGGTGCTCCCGTACCGGAGCCCTCCACCATGCTCCTCTTGGGTTTCGGCCTGATCGGTCTGGCGGGGATAGGCGGAAAGCGGCTCCGAAGGTAAGTACGCCCCACACAAAGAAGGATTACCTGTTTTTCAGCCAGCCGGGGTGGGTGATCCCCAATTTTTTGATTTTGTAATTCAGGGCCCGGGGGCTGATCCCGAGAAGGTGCGCCGCGTCTTTTTGAATCCACAGACTCCTCTGCAGGGCATCCAGTATCAGTTTCATTTCACCTGTCTCCAGCGGTTTCGGAGAGCCGCCGGCCGGCGGGAGCCGTGACGGCCTTCCCATCTCCGGGATGAAGACGTTTTCTTTGCGGATGACCGAACCCTCTTCCAGGATCGCGGCCCGTTCGATGGTGTTGGCAAGCTGCCGGATGTTCCCCGGCCAGTCGTATGCCTTGAGCCACTCGATGCTCCCCGGGGAAAAGGCGGTGATCTTCTTCTTCAATGCGGCGGATGTCTTTTCAAGGAGAAACGATGCCAGGGGGGCGATGCACTCCTTTCGTTCCCGAAGGGGAGGGAGCTTTACCGACAGGATATTGATCCGGTAGTAGAGGTCTTCCCTGAACCTCCCCTCGGCCACCTGCTCTTCCAGGTTCCTGTTCGTGGCGACGATCACCCGAACGTCGGACCGGATCGTCTGATTTCCCCCCACTCTCTCGAATGCCCTGCCGTCCAGCACCCGGAGCAGCTTGGCCTGGAGAGACAGGCTGATCTCCCCGATCTCGTCGAGGAAGAGGGTCCCCCCCCGCGCCTGCTCGAACCTCCCGATCCTGAGCTTGTCCGCACCGGTGAATGCCCCCTTCTCGTGACCGAACAGCTCGCTCTCGAGGAGGGTCTCCGGTATGTTCGCGCAGTTGATGGTGACGAAGGGCCTGCTCCGCCGGTGGCTGTTGAAATGGATCGTCCCCGCCAGGAAACTCTTCCCCGTCCCCGTCTCGCCCGTCATCAGGATGGTCGCATCCGTCTGCGCGAACTTCTTGAGAGTGGCGATGACCTCTTTCATGATCGGGCTGAATGCGATGATCCTGTCGAAATCGTAGATAATATCCTGTTCGTGCCGCAGGTAGTCGATCTCATTCCTGAGGTCCGATTGTTCGAGCGCCTGCTGCACGACGTGCCTGATCTTGACCGCCGAAAAGGGTTTGGCGATAAAATCGAAGGCCCCGTCCTTGATCGCCCGGACCACGAGCGAGGCCTTTTCGGTCGGGCTTGTGACAACCACAGGGGTGTGGGAGCGGTTCGCCTTGATCCACCGGAGCAGATCGAAGGGATCGGTCCGCTGTATCTGCAGATCGAGGATAATGGCATCGGAGGGATGTAATTTCAGTTCGTTGAAGATATCTGTGCCGTCCGGCCAGAGGTATATCTCGTAAGAGGAGCCGAAGGCGTCCAGAAAAAACCGTCTCCACTCCTCCTCTGTTTCCGCGATAAAGAGTCTGTACATGTGTTTATATATCCTGCTCCGAAAGGGGCCCTCCCGGTCACCTGAGAGGCACAGCGGTCTTTCCCTGCGTTCCCCGGCGGGCGTCTTCCTACCCCTTCGTTTCCATCTCTTCGATCATCCTCTTCGCCCGGGCCGATTCCTCCTTCCCCAGGCCCAGCTTGATGGCTTCCCGGAAGGTCCCCTCGGCCTTTGAGAAATCACGCTCCTGGTAGTAGGTCAATCCAAGATGGTAATGAAATACAGGGTGCCCGGGAGCCAGGCCGATGGCCTCGATGAACTGGTTCTTTGCCAGGATGAGGGCCCCCTTTTTGAGATAGACCCAGCCCAGCGTGTCGGCGACGTCCGCGTTCCGAGGCATGAGATTCTTGGCCTTCAGGGCCAGCGTCAGGGCGTGATCCAGATTCTCATTTCTGTCGGCATACAGGTAGGCCAGGTCATTTGCCGCCGGACCGTACGATTCGTTGACGCTGAGGAGGGTTTCATAGACGTCGATTGCCTTGTCGATGTCGCCTCTGTTCCGGTACAGGTACGCCATCCGCATATAGGCCGGGAAATTCTGCGGATTCAGCTGTATGATTCTCCGGTACATCTCCAGGGCGGTATCGTAATCCTGTTCGGCCGTGGAGACCGTTGCCATCATCGTCAGGGGAAGATCCGACTCGGGATTCTCGGCGATCAGACCGGACAGAAGCCCCTTGGCTGCTCCATAGTCCTTCTGGCCCAGGAAGACGGTAACCTTGATCAGGGATGCCT
>JAFGSH010000278.1 GCA_016934695.1 Deltaproteobacteria bacterium | reverse complement strand
GGCATCGTTTGTCCCCTTCATGTGGGAGCGGAGCGGGGATCCCGAGCAGGACAAAAAGATATGCGATGATCTCATCGCGCGGGCGGCTCGAGAGATAGAACGATACCTGTCCGAAGGGTAGTCGCCCCGGTTCCTGCCTCCCGTCGTCCCGATCCGCTCAGAACCACCGGATCTTGATCAGCAGATTGTACATCATCTTGAAGACCCTGCCGTAGGGCGGAGAGAGGAGAGCGCCGCTCAGGGGCCTGGCGGCCTGTATGAATACGGGGCGGAGCTTGGAAAACTCCAGGAAGCCCTCGTAGCCGTGATACTGCCCCATCCCGCTGTTGCCGATCCCGCCGAAGGGCAGGTCGTGCTGCACGCCGTGCATCGTGCAGTCGTTGATGCACACTCCCCCCGACATGGTGTTCATATATACCTTTTTCTGGAGCTCCCGGTCGTTCGTGAAGAGATAGAGGGCGAGCGGCCGCTCGTGGGCATTGATATATCCGATGCACTCGTCGATATTCGTATAGGTCTTGATGGGCAGGATCGGGCCGAAGACCTCCCGCTGCATCAGTTCCATCTCTTCCGTGACGTTGAGGGCGATCATGGGCTGGATCTTCCGGAGCGTGTCATCCGATTCGGGGGCGGGGATCAGGGTGACCAGTGTGGCGCCCTTGGAATAGGCGTCGTCCAGGGCCGCCGCAAGACGATGGTAACTCGCGGTATCTATGATGGAGGTATAGTCGGGAGATGCGAGCTTTGCATAGCGTTTCGGCATGATCTGTTTGGACATCTCCACGAAGTCATCCACCATCGGTCCGGGGAGGAACAGGTAGTCCGGGGCGATGCAGGTCTGCCCCGCGTTCATGAACTTCGCGTAGAGGATGCGCTCCGCCGCCTTTTTGAGATCGAAATCCTCGCACACAATAGTGGGGGATTTTCCGCCGAGTTCGAGGGTCACGGGCGTCAGGTGTTCGGCGGCGGTCTTCATCACGGTCCGTCCGGACGCGGGCGATCCCGTGAAGATGAGGTGGTCGAAGGGGAGGGAGGTAAAATCGCCTGCGGAGACTCCCGGAAGGATCGCGACTAGATCGTCATCGAATGCCTCGGAAAAGAGGCGGTCAAGCAGTCTGCAGAGCCTCTGCGAGTTCGCCGCCATCTTGATCATGCAGCGGTTCCCCGCGGCCAGGGCGCTCGTCAGGGGGCTGATGACCAGGAACAGGGGATAGTTCCAGGGCGCGATGATCCCGACCACCCCCTTGGGCTGCGGAATAACCCGGTTGCGAGCCCCCCAGAATGTCACCGCCACGTGCCTGCGCTGCGTCTTCATCCATTTTTTCAGCTTTCGCTGTGTATGACGCAGACCGGAGACGGCGGGGAAGATCTCGAGGATCCTGGTTTCATGGCGCGAGCGGTTACCGAAGTCTCCCAATACGGCGTCGGCTATCTCCTCCTGGTTGTCCACCAGCAGGTCCTCGAGTTTTCGAAGCGCGTCCAGACGTTCGGCGAGCGACAGGTACGGTTTCTCCAGGCAGGCCGCCCTCTGGCGGTTGAAGATCTCACCCGCCGTCCCGGGTTTTACGTGGGACAGGACATCCGATTTCTGATTCATGGAACCCTCCTCCCTTCCCGGCAAGACAACGTGTCGTAATGCAACAAACCGTATGATATCCTGTAACATATCGGCATTTCAGAGATGTGTCAACGGAAAACTGTCGCCCTCTCCCGGGCGGGGCGGGCAGGCTCAGCGGCAGCTAGGCGGACAGGGGCCTGACCAGTTCGCGGATCCTCCCGCTCTCGACGGCGTCGATGAACTCGTCTCCCAGCCGCCTGCTCGCCTCGATCGCCCTGTTCCAGAAGTCGATACGCTCGGCGTCCCGGCCTTTGAAGGTGTAAAAATCGTTTCGGTCCGGGACTTTGCCATAGGGGAGGCCCTGTATGAAATCCCTGGTGGGATGCAGAAGCAGCAGGTTCTTTACATTCGCAGGTGCCGGTTTTCTCCACGGCAGGTGTTTGTCGAACCATCCCGGTATGACGCGGTCCATATAGTGGGGGAAGAGGACGATCCCGTCGTCATCGTTTTCGGGGGGAGGAGTCATGTGATAATCGAGAATTCCCCCGTCCCGGTACGTTCCCCTCGGCGCCCCCGGTATGTCGGTGACACGCGACATGATGACGGGGATGGAGCCCGATGCCAGTAAGGCTGGCCGGAGGTTCTCTTCGGTGAGCGGAATCTTTCGAATGGGGAACCCGTCTATATGGAAAAAAGGGGGAATATCGCGCGGGTCGTACAGCAGTATTCGTTCAAAAAAGAGGCCCAGCAATTTCCGACTTATAAGATTTAAGAGGCCGGTACTTATCAGGCCAGTGAGGAGCGCGCCCCGCCGGTCGCTCGCCGTCAGCCCCCGGCACCGTTCCGACATGACGCTCAGCCTGAGGAACGGATGGCTCAGGATCTCTTTCTCTCCCCTCTCGGCGAGGAAGGTGTTCAGGAAGGCGATGCTTTCCCGGGTGATCTCCTCCGCCGAGGGCTTTTCCGAGTAGTGCTGGTGCACGTAGGTGGTCTGGAAGCGCTCGATGGCCTCCAGCGGCCGTTCCTGCGATACGGACGCGAACCGCCAGGCCGCCGCGGACGAGCCGACCAGAAACAGGGGCTCCTTCCTCCCGGCGAACCAGTTCGCGAAGAGGACGCCG
>JAFGSH010000277.1 GCA_016934695.1 Deltaproteobacteria bacterium | reverse complement strand
GAGGAGGACGTCATACCCCATATCCCGGAAGTATTCGGCCATGGTGATGCCGATGAAGATGCTGATCTCCCGGGCGACGACGGGCATGTTCGACGTGTTGGCGATAAAGATCTCCTTCTCCTGCAGGAGCCGGTCCGTTGCGGGGTCTTTCAGCTTCTTGAAGCTGTGGAGGACGTCCGCCATCTCGTTTCCGCGCTCGCCGCATCCGACGTAGATGTTGAGCTGTGTCTGGGACCACCGGGCCATCTGCTGCAGGGTGACGGTCTTGCCGGTTCCGAAGCCACCGGGGATGGCGGCCTTTCCCCCCAGGGCCAGCGGGAAAAGGTAGTCGATAATCCGCGTGCCGGTCACCAGGAGGTCTTCGGGATCGAACCGCTGTTTGTATATCCGGGGCTTTCGTGCCGGCCATTTCTGCATGAGGGTCAGGGGTTTCTTTTCGCCGTCGTGCTCCAGGAGGGCGACGGTCTCTTCGATGGTGAAGTCCCCTTCCTTTATCTCTCGGATGGTCCCCTTCATGCCGATCGGTACCATGATCTTGTGCTCTATGAGACCGGTTTCGGGAACGGATCCGATGATATCCCCCTCCTGCACGTCGTCACCCTCCTTCACGGACGGGGTGAAGTGCCACTTCTTCTCCCGGTCGAGGGCATGGGTCCGCACCCCGCGCACCAGAAAGTCGCCGATGTCGTTCATCATGGTGACGAGGGACCGCTGCACACCGTCGTAGATGTTCCCGACGAGGCCGGGTCCCAACTCCACCATGAGAATCTCTCCCGTGCCGGTCACCGGTTCTCCCACCTTGAGTCCGACGGTGTCCTCGTATACCTGGATAACCGCCTTGTCCCTCTCCAGGCCGATGATCTCCCCCGTGAGCCGTTCATCACCCACGTCGACGACCTCGTATACCTGAGATCCTCTCATATCCTCGGCGATTACGACGGGTCCCGAAATTTTCCAGATCTTCCCCATAGGTCATGCCTCACTTTGGTAGTTGTTGATCGAATCCAATGGCTTCTTCATCAGATATTCACGTTAAACCCTATCAGTTTCTTGGTGTATGTCTTGTAGTATTCCTTAACATCTTGCTCTTCAGTCTTGAACCCCGGCGGGATGCCGATGACAATGGCAGAGGTTCGCTTGCTCTCCCGCAGGTATCTGATGGTGTCCGCCACGTCCCTGACCCAGCCTTCCGGGAGCATGATGAGGCCGACGGAGCTGTCCCCCGCCAGTTCCGTCAAGGCCTCCCTGATTTTCTCAGGGGTGGCGTCCTTATCTTCTATGATCCGGTACTTTTCAACACCGGCGAGCCGCATCAGGGCCGTCTGGTCCCTGTTTCCTATAATGCCTACGGTTATCTGTTCGGTCATGCCGCGATCACCAGATCCCTTATCTCCGCCGGCGGTATCCCGTCTGCGAGCATCTTGAAGATCAACCTCAGGTTCCGTATCTCCAGCTCCTTGAGGAGCAAGTACCACAGCATATTGGCGGTGGACAAAATTCTGGAAGAGAGGAGGTCCTTGAGCATCCGAAACCGGTGTTTTTCCGTTACCTTGTCTACCGCCGTGATGTCCGCTCCCTTTTCATATCCTTTCGCGACCTCCTGGGCCATCATGTGGTATCCGGTACTTTCCAGTTTCCCCGTTATTTCCGCCAGCTTCAACGTAAGCAGCTCTTGAACGGTGTCCCTGGCGAGCATGCGTCCGTCGCTGAGAATGGGTGCGCCTGCGGCCGCACCCCCTCCGAGAGAAACGCGGAAGACCGTCCGGAGGTTCGCCGTATCGATGCCGATCTTGAACGCCTTTTCGAGAAGGTGCCCGTCGGCCATGCTCCTGAATGCCTCCAGGACCTTCTGATGATAGAGGTTTTGCAGCCATACCTCTCCCTCGGATACGGATTGCGGATCTTTTTCGTTGATGTCCTCTATGGTCCGGATGTAGTCTCCGAGGCCGCACGCCGCAAGGATCGAGAAGAGTTCATCCTTTTCCCGCACGGCCGCAAGCTCCTGCAGGTATCCTCCGCTGTGGATCGCGCCCAGCGGCACCAGAGAGGAGGGCACTCTCTTCAGGATTATTCTCAGCGCTATCCTGATATTCAGGACGTCGTACTTCTCGACGTACAGGTGCGCTATGCGCGACATGTCCGAGGGCATGTCAAAGCCGTCGAGACGCCTGAGACACTCGTCCAGATATGCCCACAGAATCTCGTCTGCGTCGTCGAAGGTTTTGATGGGCTGATCGAGCAGGTATTCGCCGATATCAGTTTCCCCGATGATCTCCAGGGCGTCCTGCATGGTTGCGGAGCGCTGCAACACCTCGCCGATCTGCTCGAAGGTGACGGAGCGGGACTCCTCACCCTTGAGATAGGCCGACATGAATGAATACCGCGTATTGATCAGGTTCACCGTTTGGCCTCTCCAAAAAGTTTCTTGCCCAGTTCGGGCATGATCTTCGGCACCAGCATCCCCAGCCTCACGTCAAACGTGTTGTCGATGCTGACCATGCCGTCCATCGATTCCGCTATGACACCCCCCAGGCAATCCCGTTCCGCGATCTCCTGTATCTGTTTGCTCAGGACTTTATCTTCTTTGACGACTTTGCGGGCGACGGCGATATCGCGCGAAGACACGAGGAGCCTGAGTTTTTCTTCCGACTCGAAGGCCTCAACCGCTTCCCGGATGAGGGTAACGAACGCCTCTTCGTCGGTTTTCTTCCCGGCAAGGTCTTCCTTTACCTTTGCTATGATGTCGTTGATGACGACGTCCTGTTCCTTCAGTATCTCCTGTCTGGCCTTGAGAGAGGACTGTGCCAGTATCCTCGATGCCTCACGCTGCGCCTCCGATAGGATCCGATTCTTCTCCTCTTCGGACCGCTTTTTCTTCTGCTCCTCCGCGTGCGCCATCAGATCCTTGGCCTTTGCCTTGGCGTTGGCCACGATCTCTTCCGCCTCTTTCTGCGCCTTCTCGAGGATAGCCGCTCTTATCTTGTCGGTTTCCATGCCGTTCACCCTTTCACATGAGCTTGAGGATGCTGAGTGCCATGATGGTAAAGACCAGGCCGAGGACGCCTATCAGTTCCACGAAGACGGCGAGCATCATGGAGGCCGTCAGGATCCTCCCCTTCGTCTTCGGGAGGAGCGCGATCCCCGAGGCGCACACCGCTCCCTGGAATATCGCGGAGAAAAGCTCGGCGAATCCGGCCATGATGCCGATCCCCAGCACCATGATCCCGGCACCGACACCGGCGAGGGCGGCTAACTTCGGCAGGACCACCGTGAGGATAATAATCAAGATGATAAGACCATAGAAACTCTGTGTCATGGGAAGGGATGCCAGGACGATCACGTT
>JAFGSH010000276.1 GCA_016934695.1 Deltaproteobacteria bacterium | reverse complement strand
CCAGGGCTGCCCGTGGCTGGCGCTGGGGGCGAGGGTGCTCTCCTTGATGATCTCCCTGATCAGGGGAAGCGGGACCTCCCGCTCCTCGAACTCTCTGATCGACCGGCGTTTCTTCAGAAGCGCTTCAAAAGCGTCCATTCCAAACCCTCCCTGCTGTCAAGAACGATGCACGTCCGATAAGATTTCACCCTGACGGGTCCTATGGCTCCCTTCGGTTGTAATGACAAGATAATAGGGGAAACGACAAAATGCAAGGCCGACGTTCTTCGAAATGCCGAATTTCAAGCGGCGGGGACCTCCGCCGGGCGGTGGATGCCGGGGAGCATGATCTCTTCGAGGGAAAGGCGCTGTCTTTCAAATTCTTCACTGTCTTCCGCGGGAGGACAGGGGAGCAGGGCACCGAACCGGATGGTCACCCGGGCGAAGGGTTTGGGGAGCATGAAGCGGTCCCAGCTGTTGAAATACCAGGCCCTGTCGGCGCTCGTGTAAAAGGGAACGATGGCGGCGCCGGAGGCGGATGCCAATTGTATGACACCGGCCTTGACGACCCCCATCGGGCCCCCGGGGCCGTCGAGGATATGCGCGGCGAGTCCGGTTTCCTTCAGTTTCTGGATCATCTCGACCAGCGCCGGGCGTCCCTCTCTCGAAGAGGAGCCCCGCACGGGGTAAAATCCCGACCGCCGGGCTATCCCCGCGATGATCTCGCCGTCGAAGCTCTTGCTGATCATGATGCTCCCCCGGTACGATTCATACCGCTTGAAATGCCGGATGGCGCCCAGGAACTGCTGATGCCAGCAGCAGAGGACGACCTTTCCCCCCTCCCTGAGATGATCCATCCATGCGCCTTCATTTTCGACGGTCAGCCGGAAGGTTGAGGAGTAGAGGCGGATGAACCGGTACAGAAAGGCGATGGCCGGCCTCGACGTGAGAATGGCGAATTTTATCTTCTTGATTGCAATCACAGGATCACTCTCCGCAAAAACCTCCCGGCGGCGGAACCCGGGCGAGGTTCCGACGTCTTGGGGGTGGTATCGTATGCGGATACCGGCGGAAAGTCAAGGGTATCCGCTGAGAAGAGGCGGGTAACACACGTTTTGAGTGAAATTCAACATAGCGCCGGTGATGTTCACCGCCCGGCGGGTCCGGTGAGCCTGATTTTTCCTATTGAAAACAGCCCCGTAATTGCAACCAATTGAAATAAGGAACAAAAGTATTTACGGCACGGATATTGCTGAATAAATATACAGATTACGGATATCACCACCGGCGAACTTTAGAAAAATATAAATTGTTTAGAGAGCTAAACAATAATAAAGTATTGATCGGTGGTTATCACGGCTTGCTCGGATATGCGCTTCGCACGGTATCTCTGCAGGCCATTTTTTTGTCCCTGTGCCCCGCCCGGGAACCGCTTGACATAATCGGCATTATCCCCTAGAAGGAAGGCGCAGTTTTTTGACGCCGGTATGCCCGCGTCCGCAGAGGAGCGCTTCATGATACTGGAACAGACCGGAAAGATATGCGACGGGCTCTACGCCGCAGGGTACCACTTCATCCCCGCCTTTCTCCTGACGAGCCCGCAGCCCGTCCTCTTCGACGCGGGGGTGGCGGCCATGGGGCCGCACTACCTCAAGGAGATCGAAACCATCCTGGGATCGGCCGGCGCCCTGAAGTATCTCCTGCTCACGCACTCCCACTACGACCACTGCGGGGCGGTCCCCTTTCTCAAGGGAAAGATACCGGGTCTCAGGATCGGGGCTGACGCCCACGCAGCGGAGGTGCTCCAGAGACCGAACGCCGTCAAGCTCATCCGCGCGCTGAACGAGAATTTCGTGAAGGTCTTCGGGGACGCCATCGGGGAGAAGGAGATCCCCTTCGACCCGGTGGAGGTCGACCTGATCCTGAAGGACGGCGACGAGCTCGATCTCGGCGGGGGGTGGACGGTGCGCGTCATCGAGACGCCGGGGCACACGAACGACTCGCTCGCCTACTACATACCGAAGATCAAGGCCCTGATCCCGGGGGAGGCGGTGGGGGTCTTCCACAACGGCGCCGCGCACCCGGAATTTTCGTCGGGGTACAACGACTACCGTGCCTCCCTGGAAAAACTGGCCGCCCTGGACGTGGAGATCCTCCCCCTGGCGCACCGGCACATCCTGACCGGGGAGGACGCCCGCAAATACCTGAAGGATTCCCTCGCGGCCACCGTCTCCTTCAAGAGACGGATCGAGGACTATCTCGACCGCTTCAACGGCGACCGGGAGAAGGTGGCGGAAAAGATCCTCGTAGAGGATTACGACGATACGGTCCTGATGCAGCAGGACAAGATGTCCTTCACGCTGAACCTGCAGGCGCAGGTGCGGGTCGTCGCCGAGGGAAAGTGACATTTGTCCTTGCCATAACGGGGATAATCCCCTATAAGGTTCCTGCCCGGGGAAAACACCCCGGAGGGCCGGTATAAACTGAGTCTCAGTGAAAGGAGATTGCATAGTGAATATTCTGATCTTTGGGCCGAACGGAAGCGGCAAGGGCACGCAGGGCGCGATCGTCCAGAAGAAGTTCAATATCCCCCACATCGAGACGGGCGTGATCTTCAGGGAGAACATCTCGAAGGGAACACAGCTCGGCACACAGGCGAAGGCGTACATCGACCGGGGCGACCTGGTCCCCGACGAGATCACCGTCCCCATGATCCTGAACCGCCTGAAGGAGGAGAAGAACGGCTGGCTCCTGGACGGCTTCCCGCGGAACCTGGCCCAGGCGGAGGCTCTGTACGGGGCGCTGCAGAAGGAAGGGATCGAGCTGGACTACGTCATCGAGATCATCCTCGACCGGCAGACCTCGAAGAACCGGATCATGGGCCGGAGACTCTGCGCGAAGGACAACAACCACCCGAACAACATCTACATCGACGCCATCAAGCCGGCGGAGAAGGACGGGAAGTTCGTCTGCCGCGTCTGCGGCGGTGAGCTGAGCGCCCGCGCCGACGACCAGGACGAGGCGGCGATCGGCAAGCGTCACGACATCTACTACGACGACAAGACGGGAACCACCGCGGCGATCAACTACTTCAAGGAGCGGGTCACGGTGATCGGGGTCGACGGCAGCCCCGGGGTCAAAGAGGTCAGCGAGGAGCTCCTCAAAAAATTGGGATAGAAAAAATCCCGAGAAGATTGTATAAAAGCCTTCCTGTTTCCCACGGGGAGGCTTTTTCGTTACGATGAAGAGTATACGAAATTTCAGCATCATAGCCCACATCGATCACGGCAAGTCCACCCTGGCCGACCGGATGATCCAGCGCAGCGGTGTG
>JAFGSH010000275.1 GCA_016934695.1 Deltaproteobacteria bacterium | reverse complement strand
GTACCCAGGAAGGTCGTCAGGAGCTTTCCCCCGGCGTAGAGAATCGAGTATACCAGGGCGAGGATCACGTAGAGCACCCAGGAGGACTTCCACAGCCACGGGAAAAGGTCCTGTTGCGTATAGACGAAGACGATCACCGCGATAACCGCCGCAGCAACCCGGAGGATGCCTCTGAAACGCCTCAGAATCGGTTCAGAGGTGGATTCCCGGAGGGCGCCTGGAAGAAAATCGAACAACCTCACGATCTGAAAGATGAAAAGGATGCAGGCTATCGCAAAGAGGAACGACTCGAGCGCATGCAGGAGAACAATCAATTTTGGGGGGATTACGAGCGGAATCTCCGTGGCCCTGAGGAGGAGGGCGGCAGAGGCAAGGCGGAGCGAGGGAAGAAAACCCGAAAGGAAGGGGAGCCACGTCCTCACTCCCTTTACTTCCAGTATCGCCTGGATCCGCCTGTTGCAGCGACGCCAAAAGAACTCCAGAAACAGAAATCCAAAGACAAGTATTGCCAGGGATACGAAAAACTGCCAGGGTTCATTCCCACTTCTTACATTTTTCAAGAGACCGACAAGCCTTTGAAAAAAGTCGCTGAAACCTTGCATGCCTTCCTCCTCGTGAATGACCTGATCTCCCGTACCACAGGCATCGCGGATCTGAGACACAGGAAAGAACAATATTACATTGATTTGGCGTGAATCACCCGCAATTCCATGGTTAAAAGTCCGTACCTTATCGAGAAAACATACCAGAAAGTATAGGGAATCAGCCCGCGTGTGTCAATGAGAAATTAGCGAAGAATGTGGTGTAAGCGCTTAATCAGTCTAGAGATTTCCGCAAGGATATTTTTGACGGCAGGGGGCGTCAAGGGGTTTCCGCCGATGTCCCCTTTTCCCCTTTGGCGGGAAGGCCGGCAATCTCATAAGAGATTGCGCCGAATTTACACGATTCCTGCATGCACTGCAGGCAGCGGATGCAGTCCGGCTGGTTGGCCCCCTCGTAAAATCGCACACCCATGGGACAGTGTTTGTAGCACTCCTTGCAGAGGACACACTTGTCGGGATGGTGAACCATCCTGAAGACGCTGACCTTGTTAAAGAGGGAATAGATCGCCCCGAGGGGACAGACAGTCCTGCAGAAGGGCCGCCGTATGAAGACCATGAGCGCCAAGAATACAAACAGGATGGCAATCTTATCGATATAGAGCCATCCCGCAAGCTCGCGCAGCTGCGGTTGCAGGAGGAGCATGGGAATCCCCGCCTCGAAGGTGCCAGCCGGACAGACATATTTGCAGAACCAGGTTATCCCGTAGCCCAATCCGTCGACGACCAGCAGGGGGAGAAGGATAACAAACAGGACCAGAAAGCCGTACTTGATATAGATCATCCAGTGGGGAATCTCGATCTTGCGCGAAGGGATTTTATAAATCATCTCCTGCAGAAGACCGAAGGGGCATACCCAGGCGCAGGGCATCCGCCCGACCAGACTGCCGGTAATCCCGAGGATTCCCAGCACATACAGACCGATGTGCATATTGCCCGCCTTGACGCTCGGCCTGACGGTCGCAAGCACCGTCTGGAGGGATCCCAGGGGACAGGCCCCCGTCGCCGCCGGGCAGGAGTAGCAGTTCAGGCCGGGGACGCACATCGATTTGAGCTTCCCCTGGTAGATATTCCGGGTGAAGGGAAAGAGAAGATAGGCGTTGCTGAGCACCGTAGCCGCAGCCTGTATCCAGCGTCTCAGGACCCACATCAGCCGATACCTATACAGGCCAGGCAGACATTGACGGCCTTTTCCCAGACAACCGTCACTTCACCTGCGTTAATACCGATAACGAGAAAGAGGAGAAAGAAGAGAAGCAGGAGAAATCCGCTTTTCCGTGTCTTCAGCATCGAGGAGTCTCCTTTCCTGGTACGAGAAATAAACGTATCAACCCTTCATCTTCTCTTGTTCGCATGCGTCGAGAAGCGATACGATCTTCTCCTCGATGAACGTCTCATCGCGTCCTCCGAGGACTACGTCCACGACCTCCCCGTTTCTTACGAAATAGGAGAGGGGAATCCCTGAAATCCGGTAGTGCACGGTGACTTCTTCGCCTCCCCAGTAGATGGGAAATTCCAGTCCCATCTGATCCACAAGGGGCTGCATCGCCGAAGGCCCTCCGATATCGAGACTGATGCCGACGATCCGGAGGCCCCGGTCTTTGTATTTTTCGTGCATCCTCTGGAGGGCCGGCAATTCCGACCGGCAGGGAGCGCACCACGCGGCCATGGCGACGATCATGAGAGGACAGCCCTCTATCTTCAATAGTTCTTCAACCCCTTCGATATCGATGGGAAGGACAAGGTTTTTCCCAGTCGGAGGGGGAGAGGATTCATCCGGGGAACAGGCGGAGAGGATGGTCATACACATCAGGATAATCATAGCACCCGCTAACAGTCTCTTGTTCATTTTCGTGGTTTCCTTTTCGTTTTTCAGTTTGTGCATTCCTGAGGGAATGGAATCGGGCACCATAACAATATGAGTGTACCATCGTGATTGGATAAATCAAGGATTTTCCCCGGAAAGGTTCGCCCTTGCATGACCGGCGGGGAGGTGAAAAGATGTGGAATGCCTTTCCCTTGTCTCGTGAGAGAGCGGATCAATACCGGATAACTTCCTACTGATAGCTCCTCGCCTGTTTCGATTCTTCGAAGGGCCGCCCCTCTTGGCCTTCTGCTTGTAGCACTTGGAGCATCGGGCTGCTGAAGCTTCGTTCCATGTAGGAGCGCTCTTCGGAGGCGGTGGAGACAAATTCATGGCCGCACTCTGGATACAGTGGATGATACTGCCGTCCACGGTTCATTCCTTGGCGGTATTATTATGACGCCTCAATATCCTTCATGAAGATGATCTTGCTGTCTCCCGGCCGGTAGAAATCGTCCAGGACGCAGACGCGGGAATACCCCTGTTTTTCATAGAAACCCCGCGCGGCTTCGTATGGGGGAGTGCTCGACGTATCGACGTATACTTTCCCGCCTCCCTGCCGGGCAATCTGTTTCTCCATGAATCCGACAAGTTCCGCCGCAACACCCTTCCCCCGGACCTGCCGGGCGACGGCTATCCAGTAGAGGTCGTATCGGAGATCCGCCATCGGTATCGGTCCGAAACAGATATACCCCATGAAGTGACCCGCGGCGTCATAATAGGAAAAGGTCTGGTAATCCCCGCCGTCCTTCTCCGTCAGCACCAGGTCGACGAGTTCCATCGCGACGACAATCTCTTTCTTGTTGAAGACGCCGGCCTGAGTCATCAGGTCGAGGATTTTCTTTCTATCGTGGTATGTTATCGGCTTGATCATATCAGTGCGAACGGAGCAACATAAAATCCAGGAATCTCCGCACCATTTCCGTATATGTGACCCCCGCGTGCGCGAGGGAGGCGGTGAATCCAGCATCCGGACTGATGCACGGATTAGCGTTGATCTCAAGGACGTACGGATTGCTGCGACGATCCATTCTGACGTCGACCCGCGCGTAATCCCTGAGCATGAAGATGTGGAAGCACTCGCGGGCGATCTTCTTAAGCGGTCCCCCGAGGGAGGAGCGGAGATCCCCGGGAAACGTCCTGACGGAGTTCTGGTATTCGGGGGACGATACATCCCACTTTGCCCGGTATCCCACGATACGATGAACGTCGGCCGGGAAGGCCGAAAAATCTATCTCTGCGATCGGCATCACGTCGGCCGTAGGGTATCCGAAGAGGGAAACATTGAATTCCCTCCCATCGATATATTCCTCGACGAGCAGGGGGCCGAACCGCTCGTAGAATGAGCCGAGGGCCTCACGCAGGGCACCCTCGTGGACAAAGACCGACTCTTGGTCGATTCCGATGCTGGCATCCTCGAATCTCGGTTTCACGATGACCGGGAAGGGGAGACAGGCGGCATTGAAGTGAGGGGAGCCTTCATAGATGAGATATTCCGGGGTCCGTATCCCACACGCCTTCAATATCCGCTTCGTCGTGACCTTGTCCATCGTATAGGTGATAGCCCACGAGGGTGACCCGGTAAAGGGAATCCCCAGGAGTTCGAGGAGGGCGGCGGCGTGGCCGGAAAAGAGGGGATCTTCGTCGACGGTCTCGCAGAGGTTGAAAACCAGGTCG
>JAFGSH010000274.1 GCA_016934695.1 Deltaproteobacteria bacterium | reverse complement strand
CTCCGGCAGGGAGATTTTCAGTTTTAATTCGGGTCTTGTATCTGTAATAACCAGGTGCTGGTTCCTTGCGGTAAGCCGTTTGGAGTGAAGAAGGGCACCTCCGGCGGAGAAATTGACAACGGTTACATCTATCTGATCATGGAAATCGGGGAATCTCACGTCGAGGATGGCGTTCCAACGAACAACATACCTCTTGCCACCTCTCCGCCCCTTGCCCTTATGGACAAAGCTGAGGTCTTTCATACGGTTTTCCCTTTCTTTTGCAATCAACGTCACAACCGGCTCAATCGGCAACGTGCCGTCCAAAAAGCAAAAGCCCCGTTTCTCATTCAGAAAAACAGGGCTTTCGCAATCGCTCCATAATCCCCCGTGGTTACAGTCGATCAAAGCATCTCACATGATATCAATGGTTCAATAGAGCATGTTAACTCACTAACTCCATTATGATAGTTTGTCAAGGGGTTTTGCAGGGCCTGGTGGGCAGGGAGGGGTTCTGCTTCGAGGTGCCGGGGTGCTCCGGTCAGGAGATCCGGTGGATCTCGAAACGGACGGCCCCCTCTTCGACCATTTTCCTGATGGCGCGCTGCCGGTTCGAGAGCTGTGAGCCCGCGGTCTTGAACTCGACCAGGACAATAGCGTCCTCGGTGAACTGCACTCCGTCGATGGGGGTGCCCAGGAATCGGAAATCATTCGAATCGTAGGGGTACGATTCCAGAAAGGGCATGAACTGCTCGGTCAGCCTGCCGTAGCGGACCGACTGGGAGCGTTTCTCCCAGCCGAGCCTGGCAAGCCTCCGTTTCGCTGACATCAGGAGTAGAAACAATGTGATACAGACGATAAGCAGGCCAATCACCATCACTTCTTCAGGTTGCAGTTGCATGTGGCTCCTCCCTGCCGGATAGCATTATTTCTCTGGTTGTTCGATCCTTTCGAGGGTACGGATTGCCGGGGGCATCAGCCTCGCCTCGATTCCCCGATTCGATGGGGCATACCGTCGCTGTTTACCGCATACAAAGGGGGAGATGCGCTTTGAGGGTTTCATACCACCCTGAGTGTTTTTCGATCAATCCCCTTTGTATCTTTTCGGGAATGGATCAGGCATAACACTCCCTGTGGATATTCCTTCCTCTCTTGACTTGCGGGATGCTTGCCGATATCATTTCAGGCGGTTTTCCGGCTGATTCTAAAAAGGTGTCATGAATGAAGAGCGAGAATAACGAGCTGAAACGGGACGGCGAGACGATCGATGAATTCTTCCGCGGCCGTCTGAAGGTCCTGCAGAAGGAGAAGGGATACCGCTTTTCAGTGGATTCCCTGCTTCTGGCGGATTTTGTGGCCCTCAGGAAGGGCGGCCGCGTCGTCGATCTGGGGACGGGGAGCGGCATCGTCGCCATGGTCCTCGCCCTCAGATTCCCGGAGACGAGTATAGCGGAGGTCGAGATACAGAAAGATCTGGCCGATATGGCGGGGAGGAGTATCGTTCTCAACGGCCTGGAAGATCGGGTCCGGATCTATCCCGGCGATGTGAAGAAGATCCGGAAGCTTTTCAGCCCGCAATCCTTCGAGGCGGCGGTCTTGAATCCGCCGTACCGGCGGCTGAACTCGGGAAGGATCAATCCGGACAGCGAGAGAGCGGTCGCGCGCCATGAGATCAGGGGCACGATAGACGATTTTCTCGCCTCGGCCCGCTACCTGCTGAAGGACTCAGGACGCGTGTATGTTATCTATCCCGCGGCACGCGCCATCCAGCTCATCACCAGAATGCGGGGAAACGGCATCGAACCGAAGCGCCTCCGGGTCGTGCACACGAACGCCGCCTCGGGGGGTGTGTTTGTCCTTGCCGAAGGAGTCAAGGGGGCGGGTGAAGAGGTGGTGATTCTTCCGCCGCTCTTCATATATCAGGATGACAGCCGCTATTCCGACGAGGTGGAGGCGATCCTGGACGGGTCGTTCCTCACTCGCTCAGCCTCCGCTTGATGGTCTCCTTGATCATGACCCTTTCCAAGATGCCCCTCAGATCTTCATCCTCTATGCGGGAGAGATTTTCTCTGATGAGTCGTTTATCCCGTTCTTTCAAGAGGCGGGGGTTGAAATCAACGGTGTATCCCGCCGGCGGGGCGGGGGCGGATGGTATGTCTCCTATCGTGAAATGGATATTCCGTATCTCCTGTTTCCCCCACTCGGCGTTGACCTTGTCCATGATCTCCTGTTTCATGAAACGGAGTTGCTGCATCCATGCCGGGGTCGAGACGGTAACGAAGAGGGTGTTGTTCTTGAACTTGGAGGGGGCCGTCTGAGCCGATATCTGGGGTCCGACCGCCCGATGCCATACATCCAGGATACAGCAGTCCAGTATGTCCAGGAGTATCTTTTTCCTTTTGAGAAACTTAGCCAGAAAATCCCCCATCTTGAGGAGGTTCTTCTGACGTTTCCCTGATCGTCGTCGCTGGTACATGCGTCCCTTTCTTGCACAGTTATCAGCTCCAGTCAAGAAAGGGATCATATGGTAATTGATTCTATGATTTGCGTGTGTTATTAATAAATACTTATTGCATAAGGGGAGGGGGCATGGACCTGTCAAAGATGATAGAGGGGATCAAGGCTCACCCTGATTACAAGAAGGCCGGGATGATTCTCTGCCACAACGGCGTGGTACGCGGCACGTCCCGGGACGGCAGGCCGGTCAGCGAACTGGTGGTGAAGGCGGACCGGAAGCGGTTGGAGGAGATTATATCGGAGATAAAAGGGCGCCCGGGGATCATCGAGGTGCTCGCGCAGGTGCGTGAGGGGCGACTTCTCCCCGGCGATGACGTTATGCTGGTCGCGGTTGCCGGCGATTTCAGGGAGAACGTCTTCCCGGCTCTCAGGGACGCGATCGAAGCGATAAAGGCCGAGGTTACGCACAAAACCGAGAAGTAGGAATCCGCGGCACCCGCCGCGTCGTCAGGTGGACAGAAACGATGAAGGATCCTCGTACGGATATCAGGGCGATCTTCGATGCCGGGCTGAAGGCGGCCGATCCCGGCGAGGCGGTCAAGCGTACCGTACGTCGTGCCGGCGAGTGCCTGGAGATCGGTGACCGGCGGTACGACGTGGCGACCTTTGACCGGATTCTGGTGGTTGGTGCCGGAAAGGCGGCTGCAAGCATGGCCGCCGCGCTCGAGGATATTCTGATTGAGCGCATCACGGGGGGCGTCATCATCACAAAATATGGGTACGGATGCTCCCTGAAGAGGATCCCCGTCCTGGAGGCGGCACATCCGATTCCCGATGAAGCGGGTGTCCTCGGTTCACGGCGCATCCTTGACCTTCTTGAAGGGGCCGGCGAGCGGGATCTTATCCTATGTCTCATATCGGGCGGGGGGTCGGCCCTCATGCCGATGCCGATCGGCG
>JAFGSH010000273.1 GCA_016934695.1 Deltaproteobacteria bacterium | reverse complement strand
TAATCACCCGCCCGTCGGCGAACAGCCTGATCCATTCCTTCGGGAAGTGGACCCACACCGTACCTTCGGAAACGGGTTTTCCCTCGGCCACCTTGGCCCGCAGGATGTGGTCGCCCAGCATGATCGTCACGATCCGGTAACTGCCTTGATCCTCGATCATCGTCACCGTGGCCTCTACCCCCGCCTCACCTGGCTCTGAACGCACATCGAGGTACATCGGCCGGATCCCCACCTCCAGTTTCCCTTTCGCCGTGCGGCCCCGTGCCGCGGTTTCCTCATCCAGGGGTATGACGGCGCCATCGACCCGTACCGCATTCCCCTCCAGGGTACACTCAAGGAAGTTCATCCCCGGGCTGCCGATAAAGTATCCCACAAAGGTATGCGCGGGGTTTTCGAACAGATCCTGAGGGGTCCCGATCTGCACGATCTCACCCTCGACCATGATCGCGACTTGGTCGGCAAAGGTCAGGGCTTCAATCTGGTCGTGTGTGACGTAGATCAGGGTTATCTTCAGCTGTTCGTGTATCTCTTTGAGCTTGCGCCGCAGGTGCCATTTCAGATGCGGGTCGATGACCGTCAGCGGTTCATCAAAGAGGATGGCCGCCACGTCGGCTCTGACCAGTCCCCGGCCCAGCGAGACCTTCTGTTTCAGGTCCGCGCTCAACCCGGCGGCCCTCTTGTTAATGACGCCTGCCAGGTCGAGAATCTCGGCCACCTCGTGCACGCGCCGGCGGAGTTCATCGTTTGCAATGCCCCGGTTCTGCAGGGGAAAGGCCAGGTTGCCGAATACCGTCATGGTGTCGTACAGGACGGGGAACTGAAAGACCTGGGCGATATTGCGCCTTTCCGGGGTCAGCGCGGACACATCCTTCCCGTCGTACAGGACGCGCCCGGTGGTGGGTTTCAGGAGACCTGAAATGATGTTCAGCAGGGTGGTCTTGCCGCAGCCGGAGGGACCCAGCAGGGCATAGGCACCGCCATCCTCCCAGGTATTGTCGATCCTCTTAAGGGCATAATCCGACTCTTTTTTGGGTCTGCGCAGGTAGCTGTGGGTAATGTCATGCAACTCAATACGAGCCATGAAGGTCTCCTATAGCGCCCCCCCTTCAAAGACACAGTGATCCGGTGACGCAATGAGCGCGCCCGACTCATCGTACACAAAGAAGGAACAGGGGTCGACATGGATTGTTACGCGGGCTCCGATATTAAATGGATGGATTCCGCTCGCCTGAATCACCAGGCGGGAGCTGTCATAGTCGGCATGGATAAATGTCTCCGAGCCGTTTATCTCCGACAGTGCGACGGTCGCGTTGATGAGGGCATCGTCCTCGCTGGTCCGTGACAGGAAGAGGTGATGCGAACGGACACCGAATATGTATTCCCCGGACGGCAGGGATTTCAGATGCTCCTTGAGGGGAATGGCAATGCCATGCCCGAGCCGGGCAGCCCCTTCGCTCACGGTGCCGTTCAAATAGTTCATGGGTGGGTCGCTGAAGATATCGGCCACCCTGCGGGTTGCCGGGTTGCGGTAGACATCTTCGGTGGGACCGGTTTGCAGTATGCGCCCCTTATCGATGATCACGATATTACCCCCCAGCATCAGGGCCTCGGCCGGTTCCGTGGTGGTGTATACGACAATCGCCTTGCGCTGTTTGAAGATTTCCTGAAGCTCGACCCGCAGTTCTTCGCGAAGTTTAAAATCCAGATTCACCAGCGGTTCATCCAGCAGCAGGAGATCCGACTTTTTGACCAGTGCCTTGGCGATGGCGGTCCGCTGTTGTTGTCCCCCCGAAAGTTCCGCGGGCAGACGATCCAGCAGGGGTTCAAGGTGAAACATGGCGGCGGCTTCGCGGACCCGTTTGTCGATCTCTTTTCTGCTCTCCCCGCTCAGTTTGAGCGGGGATGCTATGTTTTCATAGACGGTCAGAGAAGGATAGTTCACGAACTGCTGGTAGACCATCGCGATGTTTCGTTTTCTGACAATGACGCCTGTTACGTCTTCTCTATTGACCCGAACCTTCCCGGAGGTGGGACGGTCGAGCCCGGCCATCATGCGGAGGAGCGATGTCTTGCCGGCCAGGGTGTGCCCGAGCAGGACATTGCGCGATCCCGTCTCGAATTCCAGGTTGATGTTGTCAAGATGAATTTCGCGGCCCACTCTCTTCGTTACAGCTTCCAGCGATAAGGACATGAGACGAGCACCTGTTTTTGCTTGCGCGGAGTATTCTCCAGTTGCAATGGAAAAAGAGGGACTTTCTCAGAACCTGCGCACGGCCTCGTAGAAAGCCCGCACATCACCCTTTTTCAATTAATGTCTTGGCGTACATATAATCAAAAACGGTATCCCTGTTGGGGGGTGATATCACGCTATGCCAGCATAGACCGCTGTATCGGCATACGAGAGCTGTTGTGAGATCGGATTGAGTAACTGACCGGACTGGAACCTTCGCGCTTGCTGTACTAAGAGATGTCGCTCTGCTCAGAAAGAGAAGCTAGAAGAAACTGAATACCAAATTATGAAACATATCGCCAGCATTTTTTCTTTTTTAAGGGGCCTGTCCTGTGAGGGCCGGCATCAGATATATGCTCTGCTCGAAGACGGACGAGGAGACTGCCCGTCTC
>JAFGSH010000272.1 GCA_016934695.1 Deltaproteobacteria bacterium | reverse complement strand
CCTCCCCACGATGTTCCCCTCCCTGTCCACGATATTGCCGGGAGGGGGGAGGGTGGCCGGATAATGCTCCAGGAAATGCCGGTAATTGTCGTCAGGGATAAAGCAGATCTCCTGGCTTTCCCTCTGAGAGGGAAGCCCGAGATTCTGGGCCATCTCTTGTACCGCTCCCTTTGTCCGGTCTCCGTTGGGGAGTATCAGGCGGCGAAGCTCTTCTTGACCGAGTTGGAAGAGGAAATAGGACTGATCCTTTCCCCTGTCGATCCCTTTGAAGAGTCCGAGGCCGTCTTCCCTCCCCATGTCTTCGATACGGGCGTAATGACCGGTTGCAACGAAGCCCAATCCCCGCGCATGTGCCTCTTCGAGGAGATATCTGAATTTGATCCGCTTATTGCACACGATGCACGGATTCGGGGTCCTTCCCGCGAGGTACTCTTCGGCGAAGTAATCAACGACCTCTCCTCTGAAGGAGGGTGCGATGTCCCGTGTGTGGAACGGAAATCCCAGACGGTCCGCGACCGCCGCCGCGTCCCGCTCGTTTCCCACGGGGAACCCGTTTCGCAGGTACAACCCCTCCACGCGGTACCCCCGCTCCTGAAGGATCGCCGCCGCCACGGCGCTGTCAACGCCGCCGCTGATGCCGACAAGCACGCCCTCTGCCATCCCCGGAGAATCCTCTCAATCACATTGAAGTCATTGTAATTTTCACAAGCAAGGACGATATCCTATTTGATGCGCAATTTCAAGCTTGAGAGGATATCGATGACATGATAATGGTCGGAAATCTTGAAAGAAATTGAGGGGATATCAGGGACCTGCGGGAGCGCAAGAGTCCTGCGCCCCCGCAGGTCCAAGGGCACGGTCTTGTTCATATGAAGAAAACGGTGGTTCGCCGTCTTCGACGTCGTTGTTCCGTGCACTTCCCTGTTGATGATATACTTCTTCGAGGCCCCTCCAAAGACGAACGGGACCAGGACTAAAATTCATAACCGAGACTGCAGAAGACAGATCGTGCAACCCCTGGATAAGAGCAGAGCGTCGCCGTGCTCGTATAGTCATAGAATGTTTCTACGTAGGTCTCGTACCCCTTGTCAAACAGGTTGATGCCCGTAATGGTCAGTATCCAGTGGTCGTAGAAACGCTGCTCCATCTTGATGTCCGTTGTCCAGTATGATGCCAGGGTCCGGGATGGGCTGGCGTCGGCGTCGCTGCCGTACATCCCGGGTCGCTTCCCCACATGCCGAACGGTGAGCGTCGTGTTGAGACCGAATTCAGTCCAATGGGTCAGGGCCCCTTTGAACTGGCCGTCAGGGGTATACAGGGCCTGGCGTTCGACGCCGCCCTGTTTGTTTTCTTTTGCATCGGTGTTGGTATAGCTGAGGGACAGCATTGTGTTATAGAAGGGTCCGATCCTTGCTCCCAGCTCCCACCCTTCGGCCTTATAGCTGTCGAGATTTTCCGGTCTGTAGAAATAGTTGCTGTCGGGAACCCATCGGATTTTATCGTCAATATCCCATTTGAAATACGAGACCGTGACGAATACCTTCTCGTCGGCAAAGCTCTGCTCGACGGTTGCGTCCGTGTGCCATCCCGTCTCTGGCTTCAGATCGGGATTCCCTTCGGTCCCCATTCCATACCCCCAGTCCTCATAGGGCCAGAAGAGGTCGTTGGGAGTCGGTGCCTTGAAGTGTTTCCCCCGGCTCACCTTGAAGACAGTGTTTTCCAGCGGATTCATCACCAGGCCGAAACGGGCGAGATCCTCGTACCCGAAGGCGGAGTGGTCTTCATGCCTGATTCCGACCAGTCCCTTGACGTACGTGCATGGCCGGTACTGAGCCTCCGCGTACGCCCCCTTTGTACGTAAATCGGCCTTCGTTTTGGTCTGCGATCCGGCTATGTCATTGCCGCCGGCGTCGAGCGGCACGGTCTCGTTCTTCCAGTCGTAGTCCTTGTAGTCCGCGCCGAGCAAGAGGCTTGCGCCCTTGAACGGCTTGATCTCCACCGTTCCTTCTACCCCTCTTACTTCGTTTGTTGTCCAGGATTTCTGCCCCTTCCCGGAAGAATGATAGCGGTCGTAGTTATAGTTCTCCATGTAGGTGTAATCGCCCCTCACCCTGAGATTGAACCACTTCACCGGATTTGATTGTATCTGAAGGACGATGTGGCCGTCCTCATCACTCCCTTCGTTGAGGACGCTCGCCGATTCGCTGCTGTAGAATTTCACGCCGCTGATGTAATAGTCCTGTGTCCCCGAAGGGGGCACAGCCCCCGGTCTCCCGTATTCCCGATCCATGTAATCTCCGTAGAGACTCATATTCAGGGCATCGCTGTCGTACACCAGTTTGAGCGATACGTCGTTGTGCGTCAGGTCGCTGTTGTCGCGAAATCCGTCTGTTTCCCGCCGGCTGGTGGTGATGTAGTAGCCGAGATCGTCGGTGACAAACATCCCCTGCTCGGCCGACACCTGATACGTGTCCTCTGTTCCGTAGCCGGCACTGGCCTTGAAATCGACTTTATCCCGTTCCGGTCCCTTGGTGATGATGTTGACCGTTCCGCCCATGGCGCCCGAGCCGTAGAGGAGAGATCCGGAACCCTTTACGATTTCGATGCGCTCAATGTTATTCAGGGGGATTTTCGCCACATCGGCGACGCCGAGTGAGGGAGAATTGACGTTCGCCCCGTTCACGAACACCTGGGTGGCATCGCCTCCCATCCCCCGAATGTGTATCTCCTGGGCGGCGCCGCCGTAATTTCCGTATGTCCTCCAATCCACCCCCAGTTCGTTCGCCAAAAGCTCTCCCACGGACGTCGCGGATGATCCTTCGATGTCCATTCTATCTACGGTAATAACGGAGTTCGGAATATCTTTCCGCTTCTCCGCGGTCTTCGTTGCCGTTACGACAACCTCTTCCAGGGTTATGGTTTCCTCTCCTGCAACCGCACCGATAGCGGCGGGCGTATTCAAAAGCACACACATGCCGACGACTATGGAACAACACAGTGCCGTTTTCATTTTACCATTCCTCCTTGATTCACTATGTCTGATCACACAACCTGTTTTCATCTTTTTCTCTCGTGTCGCCGCATCAGACATGCTAAGGCGGATTTGTGTTCGCTATTGATCTCATGACAACCTCCTTTCCCCTCGGTTCGGATTGGCTTTTGTCCGTCGAAAAGTCTCCTGGCTCGCGGATGTGCCTACTTTCCACGCCTTCCCATTCCGAATCATCGAAACAGTGGCTTTTCTGTGGATTTCGTGCCGCTTACAGTTGCGGGGCAGCGCCGGACTTGCACCGGCTTCCTTCCTCTGACGGACGGTTTCATAAGGGGATCTCCTCATCCGTAAAATCGATGAGGATGCCCACCTCACTATAACTCTCTATTATTCCATTGTTTTTAACAACCTCTTCCAACAAGGCGAGAAACCGGGTATTTCATCTCGGGATTGGCGCGACACTGTCATCGTGAGACAGCACAGGGTAATCCCGTGCATCACGAAGACGACAGGTGCACCGAGCAGGCTGTGACTTGATACAGTAATGGGTACAATGGAGACTTCATATGGCGTACCTCCCTCGAGGATTCTGAATGGAGCAGTCTTCCGGCTTCGGGCATCCTACTCGCCCGCCTTCCCATCCCGATCGGGACAGTGGCATGATGGGGTTTCGTTCCCGTTACGGCTGCGGGGCAGCGCCGGATTTGCACCGGCTTCCTCGCCTCCATCCGTGTGTGATACGTATGTTCTGCGATATCTATCTGAAAATGACAGGGTGTGTCAACGAAAAACCATATGGCGCACGCGGCGCTGGGAGGATAGAATAGGGGTTGAATCGGAAAAGAGATTGAGGTAGACAATCAGTCAGTATCGCGGGTCGAAAAGGGAGGGGTATGGCGCATCGGTATACCGATCCGGATGTCAGGGTGGAGGAAGACCGTGTCGCTACGTCCGACGGTGTTACCCTCAGGACGGTCGATTTTGTGCCCCCCTGTGACACGCCCGAACGGCCGATGGTCGTCTTTGTCGCCGGCTGGATCTCGCTGATGGACGGATGGGCGAGTGTATTGCGGAAGGTTACCCCCCGCTACCGGACCCTCTATGTGGAGACCAGGGAAAAGGCCAGTGCCGTGCTCCCCCGGCGCGCCGCGCGGGTGGATTTTTCGATGTCCCGCATGAGCCGGGACATCGACGAGATCATCGAAAAGAAGGTCCCGCCGGGAAAAGGATTCTGTCTCGCGGGCAGTTCGCTGGGGGCGACCGTTATCCTGGACTACCTGAGATATTCCGGCAGAAAGCCGGGGATCGCCATCCTGATAGCGCCGATCTGTGAGCTGATCTACCCCTTCTGGCTTCCCCTGATGCTCCGGCCGGTGCCGCCCTCGCTGTACACGGCGATCAAACCGTTTTTGAAGTGGTATCTGCGGAACGTCAGGGTGGACAAACACAGAGAGCCGGAGCAGGTGAGGAAATACGAGGGGACCCTGGACGCCGCCGAGCCGGGCAGGCTCAAGGCAAATGCCTTCGCGATAAAGAACTACAGTCTCTGGGACAAACTGTCGGAGATCACCGCTCCGGTGCTGATCATCGGCGCGGAGACCGACACCCTCCACGGCCTGGATGTCATACACCGGATGGCCGAACGTATCCCCGATGCGGAGACGGAGATGATGTCCAGCAACCGGGAGACGCACAGCGAGAGGATGGGGGATCTGATCGTCGACCGCATGGCGGCACTCGACGCGGGATGAAAGGATGATGTATGGCTTCGGATGTTAGTGAGATTACCGTGCAGTATGAAGAGGACGGTACCGTCGTCGTCAAGGAACTGGACAAGGTAATCCTCTCAAAGGGGGCGTGGGCGACGCTGATATTCAGATACCAGGACTGGGACCGCGCGAAGGGGGGGTACGGACCGCCGCGTTTCACGATCCGCCGGTACCGTAAGGTAAACGGCGAATACCGCCAGCAGAGCAAATTCAACATATCGAGCGCGGATCAGGCATCGAAGATCATCGATGCGCTGCAGAAGTGGATTGACGCCCCGTGACGATGCCGGGCGGGGAAGTCACCACATTCAGGAGGTGAGAGACGTGGACGATCTTATCAAGTATCTGTCGGCCCATCCGGTGATCCTTGTCATCGCCATCGCGGTGGCGCTTCTGTTGATCTACTTCCTCTTCAGGGAGATGCTGAAGGTGCTCCTGATAACGAGCCTTGTGGTCATCGTTCTTGGCCTGATCGCCCTCTACGGCTATTATCACTACGGCACGTCTGACCGGCTTCCCCGGAACGTGCGGGAGACGGTCGACCGGGTCGGGGATCAGCGCGAGAGGATGAGCGACGTGGGGAGGGCCGTTGTAGAGAAGAGCAGGGAACTGGTGGAGAAAGTGGGGGAATCGATGAGAGAGAGGCATGCCCGGGAGGAGGAGTAACAGCAGCAGGCCGGAGGTCCCCGGCGGGGATCAGGCTACAGGAGATCGATCGTCATCGCCCGCGTGGGGCAGGCCTTGACGCACAGCTCGCAGCCGTTGCACTTCTCGGGATCGAAGATAACCTCTGCGGTATGGGTGTTGATGGAAAGGGCATTAGTCGAACAGAATGCCAGGCAGAGGCCGCAGTGCACGCACCTGTCGATATTCCGTGTCACGCTCTTTGAGAGGGGTTCGACGTTCAGCCCCAGATTTCTGAGGTAACGGATGGCCCGGTCGAAGTTCTTTTTCGTGCCGGAGAGGTCGAGGACCATCACTCCTTCCCTCCGCGGAGATATCCGGGCTCTCATGATGTTGAAGGCGAGGTCGAAGTCCTTGACCAGGCTGTACACCACGGGCTTGTCGACGATCTCGGCTCCGTAGCGAATGACTATCTTTTTTGAATACATACCGTTCCTCTCCGGGTTGTTCGGTTATCCTACTTTCACGGAAGAGTCAAGGGCTTAATCGGCGAGCAGGCCGTCCCAGCCGAAGGAGGGAAACGTCTCGCCGAGGGGATGATCGTCCTCCACAGTATGGTGGGTCAGGTCCGTAAAGATCCGCGAGGCGATCTCGCGGACCGGCCCCGGGGGTACGACATCGTCCCGGCTGCCGTGGTACAGGACGGCGGGGACGGAGACCGTGCGATTCAGATACGGTTCGAACTCTTCCAGGTCGAGGGCCGGTGCCAGGAGGATCAGTTTCCTGATTGCCGGTTCGTTGTCGCAGGCGTACATGGCCGCCATCAGCCCTCCGTAGCTGGAGCCGATCAGGATGATGTTCTTCTTGCCGGTCAGGACCCGGGACAGCTTCTCCATCCGCTCTTCGATCCCTCCCGTGTAATCCTCTATGATCATGTCGGGATACCGCTTTCGGAAGAACCGAGCCTTGTTCCCCTGGCTGCTCCCTTCGAGACCGTGCACAAAGACCCTGGTTGTCATGCCTTTTCCCCTCCCGTCGTTTCGCCCTGCAGCGCTTCATACTATCCGGGGGGGATTTTTGCAAGCGGAGATGCCCCGCCGCCGGATTTTATTGCCTTGAAGATACCGACTGTGTTAGAAGGTGCCCAAACCTGAGGAAGGGTAGTTGTGATGGTTGCCGTAGCCCCGTTCAGGGCCGTGAGGCCACAGCGACAGTATGCCAGGGAAGTTGCGTCCTATCCTTATGATGTCATCGATTCGCGTGAGGCACGACTGCTGGTCCGCGACAATCCGAAGAGTTTCCTGCGCATCGTGAAATCGGAGGTGGACTTCCCGGATGATACCGCCGCCGACCGTGAGGAGGTGTACGACCGGGCGCGGGAGAACCTGCGCGCCTTTCTGCGTGAGGGCACGCTCTTTCAGGATGAGAAGGAGTGTTTCTACATCTACCGTCAGGGGATGGGTGACCACCTGCAATACGGCGTGGTCGGATGCGTCGATGTGGCCGATTACGAGTCCGGAGTCATCAAGCGGCATGAGTTGACACGGAAGGACAAGGAAGCCGACCGGACAAGACACATAGACCGGGTGAACGCGCAGACCGGCCCCCTCTACCTCACATACCGGGCATCGAAGACCATCGACGGGATCGTTGAGAAAATCACCGCCGGTGATCCTGAGTATGACTTTACCGCCGATAACGGGATCACCCACAGCGCGTGGGTCGTGGGAGATGATAAGACTATCGCGCAAATCAGGCAGGGGTTCGGACGGCTGGATTCGCTCTACATAGCCGACGGCCATCACCGGATAGCCGCGGCCGCGATCGTCGCCCGAATGCGCCGGAAGGCGAACCCGGCCCACAACGGGACGGAGGAATACAACCGCATCATGGCTGTGATATTCCCCCACGACCAGCTCAGGATCATGGACTACAACCGGGTGGTCAGGGACCTGGGCGGACTCGATGGAGAGACCTTTGTCGGGAAGGTTCGAGAGCGCTTTGCCGTCTCCGG
>JAFGSH010000271.1 GCA_016934695.1 Deltaproteobacteria bacterium | reverse complement strand
TTCTTGATCTGCAGCAGCCTGTTGAGCGAGAACTCGATCCCGATGGTGAAGAGGAGGAGGACGACGCCGACCTCGGCGAGGAACTCGACCTCATGGACCGCCTCAACCAGTCCCAGCCCATGAGGTCCCGCCAGTATCCCGGTTAGCAGAAAACCCACGATCGTCGGCACGTGGACCTGATGGCAGACGAAGACCACGAGGACCGACAGACCCAATATGACAATACCGTAATTCAGCAGGTGGCCTTCCATGTCTCCACGCGCCCTCCATGGGCCCATCCTTTTTCGTACACATCAACCAAAGAATACGTTACCATCCTGCCCGGTTTTTTTCAAAGATATTGTATGTGTCGGGATGCCTTCTGCACGATGTCTCACCGCCTCCCGGTACCACGGCGGGCTTGCAGGACACACGAAAATCCTGTAGAGTCCGGATAAATTCCCACAGTAAGGAGGACATATGAAGGCGCTGGTCGCGTACTACTCACAAACAGGCAATACGGGAAAAATCGCCCGTGCGATATACGATGCCATCCCTGTAGCAAAAGAGATCAAACCCATCGATGATGTGGACAGTGTCGGGGGCTACGATATCATATTCTGCGGATTTCCGGTTCACGCCCACAGCGTGCCGGGTAAGGCCCAGCCCTTCATCAAGGGGCTCCCCAAAGGGCAGAAGGTAGCCTTCTTCTCCACCCACGGCTCCCTGCGCGGCGGCCAGCTGCCGAAACAGGCGTTCGAACACGCCATCGGTCTCGCCTCGCACGCAACCATACTCGGTCACTTCGGGTGCCGGGGAATCGTGAATCAGCAGATCATCGACGCCCTGATGCAGAAACCGGAACACAGGGCATGGGCCGAGGAGGCCCGGAGCGCCGAGGGACACCCCGACAAGGCGGACATCGAGGACGCCAAGACGTTCACCCTGGAGATGATCGCCAAGATCCGTTGACAACGGCGGCACATCGCGGAGCCGGTGATGGGCTCATGGTGAGATGAGACAACCGGTGCCGTATCATGCCAACGCCGAAGGGAGGGATCAGCCATGAAACACCGGGACACTGTCGTCAGAGGTGCCTGTATCGCGGGACTTCTCCTGGGAATGGCATTTCCCCAGATCGCCGAGGCGGCCTCCCGCACGCAGACCGCCACCTTCGCCCTCGGTTGATTCTGGGGAACGGATGCCCAGTTCGGGAGCATCGAAGGCGTCACGCGGACCCGTGTCGGATACACGGGGGGGACGAAAAAAGACCCCATCTACCACGATCTGGGGGATCATACCGAGGCGGTCCAGATCGAATTCGACCCGGAAAAGGTCCCCTACGGCGAACTGGCCGACCTCTTCTGGAGCAGCCACGATCCAAGAAGGCGGCCGCCCTCACGGCAGTATATGGCCGCAATCTTCTACCATACCGACGATCAGAAGCAGTCGATCCTGGAGGCGCGGGACCGCCATGTATCGGAGGGGGAAGGGAGGGTATTCACGCAGGTTCTCCCCGCCTCAACGTTCTACCCGGCGGAGGAGTATCATCAGAAATACTACCTGCAACAAGAGCCCTCCCTGATGAGGATGCTTGGGGAGTTATACCCGAACAGGCAGGCCATCCTCGATTCAGCGGCCGCAGCGCGTCTGAATGGCTACCTTGCCGCCCACCTCACGTTCGACGAGTTCAGGGAGGCACTCCTCGATCTCGATGATCTCCCCCCGAACGCGCGAGAAAAGATCATGAACGGCGTGTCGAGTCTCAAGCGCTAGCGGGGAGTGTCTTGTTTTCGAACCGTCCCTTTTTCTTTTTGACTTTCCCTTTCTTTTGTCCTAGGGTACGGTACATTCGGCTCCGTATGGGGATAAGCAGACAGTAACACTCATACAAGAAAGAGTCCGGCGAGAGCCGCGGGTGAAAGGCAAACAGTATGGGATCACCAGAGGACCAGATCGGCAAGGTACGTATCATCTCCCGGCTGTACGAACTCATCACCTCGCTTACCGAAGAACAGCAGGTATCGCTCCTCAAACAGCTTTTCCGGGATGAGCTGCCGAATTACCTCTTCAAGATGATCCTCGATATGCCCGGAAACCAGCAGCTGAAGGTTATTGATCGGCTGGAGGAGATGATGAAGGGGGAGGTTTTCTGGGACGAGGAAAAGATAACCGTTGTCGATATCGACACGCGGCGGGGCCATAGAAAACCCTGCGTCATTCTGGTTGACTTTTCGACGGACGATCTTGCCACCCAGGAATTCATCCGCGACATCAGTATCGGGGGCGCTTTTATAAAGACCAACCAGTCACTCGTAGTCGGCCAGGAGATCGCCCTGTCCTTCTCGGTGCCCAACCTCGAAAAAACGTTCGATCTGACGGGAAAGGTCGTGCGATCCAACGGCGAGGGGATCGGCGTCAAGTTCATCAATCTGACGAAAAAACAGCAGGACATCATGATGTCCCTGATCGAAAGCATGGACGAGGCCTGAGCCCTCACGTGCCCTCAAGCGATACCCCCGATTATTCCAGCCGCTTGACCTGAAGGGAAACATGCTTCTCCCCCTGCTCCGTCCTCTGGCGGCCCACTTCACTGAAGCCGTAGTGTGCGTGAAACAGCCGGGATATCTCATTTGGAGGTCGAATGTTGTACTCGCACGTCATGATCGGGGTTCTCCGTTCCCTGGCGAACGCCTCGAGGTCCCCGTATAAGGCGGATGCGACCCCCTGCCGCCGTCCGTCGGGGACAACGACGATCCGGTCGATATATACGAAGGAATCGAACCGCTCCCTGAACCAGAGGAAATTCGGGCTGTCATACTCGGCAGACGGATCAAGGGCAATCAAGAATCCCATGATGCGGCGGGCGGACTCAGCCGCACGGAAATAGACGGCTCGATCATAGAGGTCCTCCAGGCCGCCGAGCGAGAGCGATCCGACATGGGGGATATGCACCTGATTGAGCCGGAGCAGTCCGGACAGCTCGCGGGGAATGACATCGCGAATGTGAATATCTCTCATGACGGATAATATAGCGTGCTTCGGGGAATGTCTCAAGGACGATAACGCTTAATCTTCTTGACACATGGGGACCTTCTTCTTATATTCAACAGGTTACAGAACGGGTTCTTATGAGAAAATGGATCTCTTCGGCCAGCGGAGAGGAACCTGACGGCATGAGACAGTTTCCCGGCTACACCACGACAGGGCAGATCGGCCAGACGCTGCATTCCACCGTGTACCGAGCCAGTAAGGAGGGGCGCGGGGCTACGGTCATCATCAAGGCCCTGAGGGCTGAGTATCCTTCCCCGGCGGAGGTTGCCCGCCTCAAACATGAATGCGAGCTTGTCCGGGGGATCAAGATCGACGGGACCGTGAAGATCCTCGACGTGATCGACCATGACGGGGGCATTGCCCTTGTCATGGAGGACTTCGAGGGGATTCCTCTCAAAGAGATCATCGGTGACGGGCTCAGGATCGATCGGTTTCTGGAAGTGGCCATCCGTCTCGCGGAGATCCTGGGGAATCTGCACCAGGGGGGAATCAGCCACCGCGACATCAAACCCTCCAATATCCTCATCAACCGGGAACGGGACATCGTCAAGATCACCGACTTCGGCATTGCGACGGAGATGACGCGGCGGAACGATGAGATATACCATCCCGAGGTCATGGCGGGGACATTGCCCTACATGTCTCCGGAACAGACCGGGAGGATGAGCTGCGCCGTTGATTACCGTACCGATCTGTATTCCCTGGGAATCACCTTCTATGAGATGCTTACCGGAGAGGTCCCTTTCACGTCGCGAGAACCCCTGGAGATCATCCATTTTCATATCGCGAAGGTGCCGCCTCCCCCGGAGAGGGTCAGGGCCGACATCCCCTCCCCCCTGTCCGGCATCGTGATGAAGCTCCTGGCCAAGTCGGCGGAAGACCGGTATCAGAGCGGCTTCGCCCTTGCGGCCGATCTTCGGGAGTGCCTCGATCAGCTTCGACGAACAGGACGGGTCGAAGCCTTCGACCTGGGGCGCAATGACGTATCGCCGTGGTTCCATATCCCCCACTTCCTGGTAGGCCGGGATGCGGAGCTGAAGGAGCTCCATGACGTCTTCGACCGGGCGAGCCGGGGGAGCGCGGAGGTCATGCTCGTATCGGGGGAACCGGGGATCGGGAAGACGGCGCTGGTCAACGAGGTGCACAACCCTATCGCGGACAGGCGGGGATACTTCATAGCAGGCAGCCACGACCAATTTCGGAAGAACGTCCCCTACAGCGGGATGATTCAGGCCTTTCAGTCTCTGGCCCGGCAGATCCTGGCGGAGAGCGAAGAACGGGTCCTGGCGTGGAAGGAAAAACTCCGCGCGGCCCTGGGACCCAACGGGAAAATCATCACGGACGCCATTCCCGAACTGGAGATCATCATGGGGAGACAGCCCGATGTCGTGGATCTGGGTCCGGAGGAATCCCTGAACCGCCTTACTCTCGTCTTCAAGAACTTCATCCGGGTCTTCGCCGAACGGGAGCATCCCCTCGTCCTCTTCCTGGACGATCTCCAGTGGGCCGACTCCGCCAGCCTGAATCTCCTGCAGACCATAGCAGCGGACCGGGGCCTGCGGTTCTTCCTCCTGATCGGGGCCTGCCGCGACAACGAGGTGACGGCCCACCATCCTCTCATGCTTGCCGTCGATGCGATGCGCACGGCAGGGATGACCGTCAACACCATCACCCTGGGGACCCTTTCTTCCGGGGGGGTCAATCAGCTCATATCCCACCTCTTCCGTTGCGCCCCTGATCTCTCCCGCCCCCTGGCGGAGGTGATCCACGGAAAGACCAACGGGAACCCTTTCTTCCTCAACCAGTTCCTGCAGACCCTCCCCGTAGAGGGGCACATCTCCTTCGATCCCGGCAGGGGGTGGACCTGGGACATGGAAGCGATTCAGGAGCTGCAGGTCACGGACAACGTTCTCCAGTTCATGGCCGGCAGGCTGAAAACCCTCCCCGCCGACGCCCTGGAGCTGATCCGGGTCTGCGCCTGTATAGGGAACCGGTTCGACCTCGAGACCCTGGCCTCATTGACCGCACTCTCCATCGACGCGATACTCTACGCCCTGGATCCCCTCATCCGGGAAGGATTCATCTATCACACGGGCGACCTCTACCGTTTTTACCACGACCGCATCCGCGAGGCGGCCTATTCTCTCCTTGAGTTGGAGGAACGGGAACGGATCCACTTCGAGATCGGCGCCCTGGAGCTGCAGAGCACTCCCTCCGAAGAGCTCTTCAACCGGATCTTTTACATTACCGATCAGTTGAACCGGGGAAGCCGTCTGATCACCGCCGAAGAGGAGCGCACCCGGCTGGCAGAGTTGAACCTGAAGGCGGGCCTCAAGGCCAAGGATGCGGCAGCCTACCACGCGGCGGTGGAATACCTCGCGGCGGGGGCGGCCCTCCTTGCCGAAGGATCATGGCGGACGAAGTATGATCTGACATACGCCCTGCATGAGAGACTGATGGAGTCCCACTACCTCGACCGGAATTTCGAGGAGGCGGAGAGGATCTTCAGGATCATCATCCTGAACGCCGCCACGAAGAGAGACAAGGCCCGGGTTTACAACAGAATGGTCGTCCTGTATACCAACATGCGATCGCCTCAGGACGCTATCAGGCTCGGCCTGGAGGCACTGAGGGCCCTCTTCGGGATTCGTATCACTCCGGATGTCGGAGCGGGAAGGGTCCTGCTGAATCTGGTCCGGGTGAAACTGGGACTCCGGAGACTTTCCCTGGAGAAGATCATCGATATCCCCCGCATGGAGGATGACGACCTGATCGCCTGCCACGAGCTCATGCTGAGCATCGGAACTCCCGCCTACTATGTCAATCAGAACCTCTTCGCCCTCCTGACGCTCAGGGGAGTCAACGCGTTTCTGAAATTCGGCCATACGCCGCACTCCGCTACGACCTTTATCGCCCTGGCCACCATCCTCGCGACCGTACTGGGGGACTATGAACTGGGATACCGGATCGGCGAGATGACCCTGAAGCTCAACGAAAAGCTCGACAATCGCAATGTGGCAGGCATGGTTCACCATACCTTCGCATTCTTCATCCAGCACTGGAGGCGGCACGCACGCGACGATCTTGATTTTTACCGAAAGGCCTACCAGTTCTCCCTGAATGCCGGGAATTTCATATATGCGGGGCACAGCGTGAACGCCGCCGCCGACACCCGCCTGGTGATCGGGGACAGGCTTGACGACATCCTCGACGACATCAAAAAATACGACGATCTCATGAAGGTCGTGAAGGACCACTTCATCGCCACCCGGCGCGCGGAGAACATCCAGTTCATCCTCAACCTCAAGGGACTTACGGAAGACCGCTTCTCCCTGTCCGGCGGGGAGTACGATGAGGCGTCGCACATTGAGCGGCTCCGCAGGGAGAAAAACCTCTTCGGCCTGTGCTACGCCCTCCTCTACAAAGTCAAACTGCTCTATCTCTACGGCAGGTACGATGAGGCCCGCGAGACGGCGGAAGAGCTGGACCGGCACATCAAGGTGCCAGTCGGGACCCTGCTGGTCCCGGAACACTATTTCTACTACTCGCTGATTCTGGCGGCCCTTCTCAGGGAGGAGAATCGTTCGAACCGAGACTACCGGAAGATCATCCGCCGCAACCAGCGGAAGATGGCCCGATGGGCCCGCCTCTGCCCCGAGAATTTCAGACACAAGCACGATCTCGTGGAGGCGGAGACGGCAGGGATCGAAGGCCGTTTTCATGAGGCCGCACGCCGCTACCACGCCGCCATCGAATCGGCCCACGAACACGGCTATATCCAGAACGAAGCGATCTCCTGCGAGCGGGCCGCCCTCTTCTATCGGGCGGAGGGGTATGGCGAGATCGCCCGGGGGTATATGACGGCCGCCCACCACGGGTACCGTCAATGGGGCGCCACGGCGAAGATGAACGATCTGGAGGAACGGTACCCGTCCCTGATGCCGAAAGAACTTCCACGCCGGCCGTCAGACTCCTCCGGGGAGGGGTCCTCGACGGAATCTCCGTCCCGGCTCCTCGATCTCACCACCGTCATGCAGGTGTCCCAGGCCATTTCCGGCGAGATCATGCTCGACCGGCTCCTCCAGAAGATCATGCACCTGTCCCTTGTAAACGCGGGGGCCCAGCGGGGGTTTCTCATCCTCGAATCGGACGGGAGACTGACCATCGAGGCCGCCGAGGAGGGGGGAGACGGTGACATCCGGGTGATGCAGTCCGTCCCCCTGGAGACGTGCGACGATCTCTCGACCGCCGTCGTTCACTATACCCACCGGAGCGGAGAGCATGTCATCCTCGGCGACGCCGCCGAAGAGGGAACCTTCGTGAACGACCCCTACATCATGCGCAACCGGTGCAAGTCCATCCTCTGCACTCCCATCATGCACCAGGGGAAGACCACGGGAATTCTGTATATGGAAAACAACCTGACGGCCAATGCCTTCACCCCGGAACGGCTGGAGATCCTCGGCATCATATCCGCCCAGGCCGCCATCTCCCTGGCCAACGCCAAGCTGTTCGACCTGGCGACAACGGACGGCCTGACCAAGCTGTTCGTGCACCGGTACTTTCACCTCCTCCTCGACCAGGAGATACAGCGGTCACGACGGCACAGCCAGCCTTTTTCCCTCGTCATGGCGGATATCGACGATTTCAAGGACGTCAACGACGCCTACGGCCACCAGTTCGGCGACGAGGTCCTCCGGTCGGTGGCGGAAACCATGAAGAGGAGCGCACGGGCGGTGGACATCGTGGCCCGGTACGGGGGGGAAGAGTTCGTCCTGATCCTCCCCGAGACGGATCTGGAAGGGGCCCTGGTCGCCGCGGAGAAGATACGCACGGCGGTGGAGAAAGAGGATATCTTCCACAAAGAGGAGCGCCTTCACGTGACCATCAGCCTCGGGATCGCCGCCTTCCCCCGCCATGCCGATGAAAAGGACCTCCTGATCAGGGCCGCCGACGAGGCCATGTACGACGCAAAGCGCGCGGGGAAAAACCGCGTCGCCGTATACCAGAGGAAAATGACGCGCTGACCCTCATTGTGGCGAAGCCGCTACATCGTGTACTTCGCCCCGGAGAAAAAGAACTGGGCGATCAGCCCCGCAATCGGCGGGAAGATGAAGGTGCAGGCGAGGCGGATGAGCGTGAATCGCCAGCCCAGGATCCCCACCTCCATCGGGAGCCGACTCACCGCCCACAGGGACCACCCCGTCAGGAACGCGACCATCGTTCCCGCGCTGGCGCCGGCCCGCAGGAGTCCAGCCGCAATAGGCAGGTTGACATACGGTCCGCCGGGTGAGAAACCGCCTGCGATCGCCCCCAGTAAGATCCCCCTGAGTCCCGATTCCTCACCGATCCATTTTGCCAGCAGGTCTTGAGGGAGGAGGACCTGGACCATACCGGCAACGATGAAGGCGAAGAAGAGGAGGGGCAGTATCTCAACGGTCAGGGTGAGCGCGAGCCTCATGCCGGTTATCTGTTCTCCCTCTCCCCTGAAGTACGCAATCAGGAGAAGCGCGGCCGCAAGTATCCCCATGATGATAGTCGGAATCAGCATCCTTGAAATCTCCTTTTTCTGCTTCATCGGTCCTCACCGTTTCGATTGATCGGGTCTCTCAAAAGTCCACCATGTTCAAAGACTTTTGACAGGTGACTATACCGTACTGTGCGGGATTCATCAAATAATGAAAAACCGGCGGTAAAAACAGAAGTGCCTGATTGTGTGGGAAGCGACGGGTTTCCGGCCGTGCTACACACGCCGGAGGGCCGCCTCGAAGCGCTGCTCCATGACAGGGGTCCCCCACTGCGTCCCGGACCGTTCTTCGACCAATCGAAACCCATACTTTTCATACAGGTGCCGCGCCGGGTCCAGGCCCTCGAACGTCCAGAGGCAGACCGCATCGTACCCCTTCTCTTCGCAGAAAGTAAGGGCCTGCCGCATCAGATAATTTCCGGCCCCCTTCCCCCGGAGAGGATCCGACACGATGAACCAGCGCAGGTGGGCGATATGCACATCCTGGGATGAGCCTTCGATGGTCCCATCGACGGACAGCAGCCAGATACAGTCCTTTGCCTCATCGTAGCGGCCGATGAAATCCCCCAGTTCGGTCGCCACCTTCGCCTCGAAGAAGAGACCGAAGTCCCAGTGTTCGGCGTAGTATTGCGCGTGCAGCTCAGCCACGCGCCCGATCGAGCCGGGGACATATCCGGTTGTCACGTCAAAGCTGCTCATGTGGAGATCCTGATGATTCGTAATACCGGGGTGGACCCGAATCATCAGGAAGGGACATACCTGTTTTGAAAACAATATTCAACTACAGGTATTCCATCTCACAATCCGCACGGTTCGCAGGGTCCACATCCCGCGACACACAAGATACAACCCCCGCAGGCATCTCCGCATTCGGATCTACCCTCTGGAAGCTCCGGTGCCGGGTTCCGCTTTTCCGCTCTCTTTCAGCTCTTTCGAAAGCCTGCGGTCGATATTGGCCATGTGGGCCTCATGCTCCGCGATATCCGTCAGCATCCCCTTGATCTCCAGCTTTTCGGCTACATCGTCGAGCCGCTCGGCCGCTATCTTTTCATAGACGGCATTCCCCAATGCAGCCAAGCTCCTGGTAACCTGCATCTCCAGCCGGGCCTTCTCGCGCCGCAGCCGGGTGAGTTCGATCCCTTCACCGGCCTTTTCGGTGACGGCATGAACGGCCGACAAGGCCGCATCAAAACCTGCCTCCATTCCCCGTTGTATCCGATCCCACAGCTTCACGACTTCTTCTTTCATTGTTGTACCTCCCTTTGTTTATGGAACGTTCTTCATATCCGTTGCGATATACACCACCACGGTGACGTAGATATTGTGTAAACCGATACCCTCCAAAGATACCCTCACTTCGGTCCCATGCCGTACCCGAGGCGGTATGTTCAGGGAAAATTCACGCTCCGTCCAAACTCTCCCATACCCGTGACACAGCGGGCAGAAAAACCGATCCAGGAAACCGGACCTCCCGCACCGCGGGCATGGCTCCCATACCGGAACGGTGACGGGATACAGTCCCCCGGTAGCGGCCTCATCCGGAGAAAGGATCGCCTCAAGATAGAGGTCCTTTTCCCCGATTCTGCGGGGACTCACATCGAAAAACCCGGGGAGAAACCCTTCCAGAAACTCGTCGACGGATGACGAAAAGAGGTTTTCCATCCTTTCCATCCGCGTAGTCCTGGCCTGTATGATATCCGGGACATTGATAACCCTGAGCGGTGATCGCTCCCTCTCCAGCTCCGCGTCATACTGCCGCCTTTTCGTCTCGTCGCTCAAGGTCTCATACGCTTCTTTGATCTCCAGAAATCTTTTTGCGCTCTCCCGGTTTTGGGTTACATCCGGGTGATATTGTTTGGCGACCCTTCGATAGGCCTTCTTGATTTTTTCCCGGTCGGCCTCTCTGCTGACGCCCAAGACGAGATAATGATTCTGCATGATCGCTCCCTGCAAAATTGCCGTCACTTCTTGCCGCGCACATCGTCGGGATTGGGTGATGGGGGTCCTTCCGACTCTCGGGACACACACTCATCACCCAATTCCTTCCGAATGAGCAGCGCCTGAGCAGACACGGCTATGCCGCTTTCACCTTGATCTGGCGCGGCTTTGCCGCCTCGACCTTGGGAAGCCGCAGGCGGAGGACACCATCCTGCATCTCGGCGTCGATCTTTGCCTGGTCTATGACCTGTGAAAGACGGAACTGTCGGTAGTATCTTCCCGTCCGATATTCCCTGATCACATCCACCTCGTCGGCCCCTTCGGGTGCCTTCACCTCGCTGTCGAGGGTAAGCACGTTCTCATGGAGGTCGATGTTCAGGTCTCCGGCCTGCACGCCGGGCATATCGGCCAGCAGGGTGATCTCTTTCTCCGTTTCAAAGATATCCACTGCCGGCGTGAAGACCAACCCCGGCTTCGTCTGCTCGGCGGGTTTGGTCACTTCCGATTTTTCTTTCGCCTGAAGGGCTTTGCTTTCCCTGTCTGTCATTGTGAATCACTCCTTTCCTCTGAAATACCATTAAGAAGCTTTGACGGTGATCTGTTTGGGTTTTACCGCTTCCGCCTTGGGAAGGGTTACCGTGAGGAGCCCGTCCTTACAGCGCGCATTCACCTTTCCCGTATCCACCTGGGCGGGCAGGGTGATGATCCGGCTGAAGCTCCCGGCTTCCCTCTCCCGTCGATGATACCGGGCCGTCTCATCTTCGGCAGGGAGTTTCCGCTCGCCCGAGATGGAGAGGGTGTCCCCCGTTACGGAGATGTCCAGATCACCGGCCTTGAGACCGGGAAGCTCGGCACGGACATAATAGTTGTCCTTATCTTCGGTTATGTTCATCAGAGGAAACACGCCTGCCGTGGGCGTCCCCAACAGGCCTCGTGAAAGGCCGCTGCTCAGCCAGTCCATCTGTCTCCTCATCCGTTCCAGTTCCTCGAACGGACTTGTCCAGCCCCAAGTGGGCCAACTTGTTCTGCTTCTTAACAACATGGTACATCACTCCTTTCATGACTCCTTATGTTTGTTTCGCCTGAAAGCAAAAAGCCCCAAAAACAGCATTCTAAAATCCGAAAAGAGCGACTTTGATCAGCCATTATCAGAGCTTCTTCAGTGATCACTGTTTGATGGATATCCTAACTAAAAGGTAATCAGTATTTTGCGGTTGTCAAGAGGGTGGGCAAAAAGTAGGGATCGACTCGGAATGTTTGATTTCACAGCTGTTCTGATATTCCTCCGGGTAATTATCGCTAATGATCAAGCTCAATCGCACCTCTTTCTGAGGTCGAGTTGAGAACGCTGTCGGGCACCCTTGATCATACGCCCGCCCCGCGTTTTGCAGCTCGCGCATTTGGGCGGTACAGAAGCAGCCCCGCTGCCGCGAGGCTGGCGAACGCCGCCCCGGCAACAAACGTGGCCGCGGCGCCAAACGCGCTCCACAGCGACCCTGCGATAATGCTCGCCAGCAAGACCGCCCCTCCGCTTACCAGATTAAAAACCCCGAAGGTGGTGCCGCGAAGCTCGGCGGGCGCGGTATCGGCAACGAGCTTCGAGAGCAGCCCTTGGGTAAAAGCCATATGCAGGCCCCAGAACGCCGCGCCGACAAATGCGGTCCACGGCGACGCAGCCATGGCCAGTACGATATCGGCGGCGACGAGGATACCGAGCCCGCAGACGAGAAGCGTTCTCGCCGGAAGCCGGTCGGCCGCCGCGCCCGCCGGGTACGCAAACAGGGAATAGAAGACATTCATCACGATCATGATCGCCGGCACGTAGCCGATGGCAAGCCCGACGTCCTGGGCGCGGAGAATCAGAAACGCCTCGCTGAAACGGGCGAGGGTAAAGACCGCTCCCAGCGCGACGACGAGCCAGTACCGCAGGGACAGGCGTCCAGCATCGGCCAGCATCAGGCGGCTCCCGGGACCGGCGGCATGTTCCGGGGATTCGGGTTCGCGCACCGCGACGATCAGCAGAAACACCGCGAGGAACGCAGGCGCGACCGCCACCCACAAGACGGCCTTGATGTCGTCCGCGAACCACAGCATGAACACGACCGCCAGGAGCGGCCCGACAAAGGCCCCGACCGAATCGAGCGCCTGGCGCAGGCCGTAGGCCGC
>JAFGSH010000270.1 GCA_016934695.1 Deltaproteobacteria bacterium | reverse complement strand
TCGGAGAGGCACGCATGGGGGAAGGCATGTCTCAGTTCTATCGTTCCGCAGCCCACGTCGCGCGACAGCCGGATCGCGCGGCGGACAAGGGCAGCCTCCGCCGCGTCGTCATCGGCGATAACGCCCCCCATGTCACAGAAGGGCAGTGAGATGAGGGAATTTCCGAAAAGAACATGCTTCAGGTGGATCAGGGGAAGGACGCCGGTTATCTCTTCCGGTCCGGCATCAGAGGCATCCGCAGAGCCCCGCAGGGCGATCAGGCAGTATGATCGATGCCCGTAAGCCTTCTCGATCGCCCGTCGCCATCCCGACAGATGATACGGCGTCCCCCGGGGATGCTTGAGTACATACGCATCCCATGACACCTCGCTGCCCTTTTTCAGAAACTCAATCCTCACCGGCATGAAACATACGATCCGAGAGCTTTGCACAAATTCAGCAACATGAGACCTTTACACAACGACCGATTCTATCATTTCGACCGCAGGGAGCTATAGTACCCGTCAGGGTGAAATCTTAAGAGATCTGATTCTTTAAGATTTCTCGTCGCTTCCGCTCCTCAAAATGACATTGTGCAAAGGTTTGAAATAGAGGGCGGAACGCGGCCTGCCGTGTCGCATTCCCACTATGCGCCGAAGGAAGCGCTACTCCGTTTTTCCACCCACCAGACCGAGGTAATCGCGGCAGGTCACAAAACGACACCCCTTCAGACGGCTGAACAGCGACGACACTTTATATCCGGTCCGCCCCAGGTTTACGTAATGCCTGAACCGGTAAAAAGCGGGAATCGCATCCACCCGAGGTTGCCCCGGATCCAGCTCCCAGGGGTGGATGTAAAAGAGGTAAGCCCCCTCTCGTTTCAGGATCGACTGAACACCCCGGTAAAAGAGAGCCAGGGGGATCAGGCGGAAGTACCCCCCGCCACCCCACGGCAGAACACCGCTCTTCCAGCGAAGATTACTGATGGGAAGTTCGTAGAAGGTCTCGGAGATCTTTACGGCGATTCCTTCCGTTTCGTACCGTGCAAGGTCCACCCTGCCATACCGTCTGTTCATCCCGAAGGAATTGTAACTCGAGTCATAGGAATACCCGCATGCCTCAATGATCTTCAGGATATCACCGCTGACGGAAAAACTGGGTGCACGGTATCCGGAGACAGGGGCTCCGACGATATCCTCCAGAAACTTTTTGCTGTCGATGAGATCTCTTTCCAACTCGCCGGATGAGAGCTCACCGGAGCGCCGGTGAAAATACCCGTGAGACGCGACTTCATGGCCGCGGGAAGAAATCTCACGCAGCAGATGGGGGAGGCGCTCGGCAATCCACCCCAGGACGAAAAAGGTGGCCCGCCGTGGATCGCACGCATCTCCCTTTCCCGCCGAATCAAGGAGATCGAGGATGCGATGGGTATTTTGTTCAACCCGCAATTCACGCGAAGACCACGAGGTCAAGGGGATACTTTCTCTGAGGTTCTCGACCTGGAACCAGTCTTCAAGATCGACGGTAAAGAGGACGTGGTGATCGGCGGTATGCATAGGATCGGTCCGGCAATGATACGTAAATGGAGGGGAGGGCTTTGCGCAAAGCTCTCGGGGGATTCCGATACTGCTCCGCCCCTTGAGTTACAGAGAGCAATACCTGTAACCCCTCGAGGCCGGACACAAACGTGGTAATCTCAGCTTCCGAAAAGCTTGTTCGTTGTACTACATATCAATTTGGAAGAGGTAGCATTTCTTTTCGTCAAACACAACGAGTCCTTTTACATCAGGGCGTTTCTCCCCGCTCATCCTGCTCCTTCATCGGTACGCACTCTCCACCGCATCTTCTCGGTTTTCTCTTGTACGTACCTCTATCAACCCGGGGACCTCCACGATTGTAATCGTCAACTCATTAGAATATCTGAATATTATTCTGTAATGTAATTTCCTCTTTTCCAAAAAAAGTAACTTTTTTTCTTGCAATATACAATATGTAGTGTTATTATGCAACCGAACCACCATATCTTGCGAAGATTTGCACCTAAAAAGAGGGGACGCCTGTGCACTGCCGGACAGCAATGAAGAAGATCTCCTTGCACATTGCACAGCAATTGGCGCTCGTACTTCTGCTCGTCTCAATCGCCTCCGCCGATTACGGCCTCCTGCTCAGCTCCTTCCGGAGCAAGGAATCGGCGTTGCAGCATGCCAACAGCCTGGCCAAACAGACGCAACGCGTAATCGCCGAAGAAATCCAGATGCCCGGGAGCGGCACCTGGTACAGGGTCTGCGTCGGTCCCTTCTCCACAAAGGGCGAGGCCCTGGAGCAGAAAAAGGCCATGAGGCTCAACGGCTATACGGGGGACATCATCGTCGTAAGGGTCAACCCGGCCAATCTCATCGCTTCCGGAACGCCCGATAAAGAGACGCCTCCTCCCGTTCAAACGAAAGCCGCTCTCCCTCGTCCGCAGGGGACTCTTACGATAGAGTGGGATCCCGGCAGGGATCCCGGCCTGGTCGGATACAAGATCTACTATGACACGGATTCAGGGCCTCCCTACGAGCCCGATGCGGCGGACTATGCGGATGAAGGGCCCTCTCCCGTCCGTGTCGGCCGTGACGTCACCAAGATCACGCTCCACGGCCTGAACGGCACGAAGAAGTATTTCTTCGCCATAACCTCTCTCAATACGAAGGGGGAGGAAAGCGCTTACTCAACCGAGGTGGCGGCGCTCCCCGAGCACCGAGACACAGAGGCCCCCGGTGCCGGAGAGACGCAGCAAATCAAGGTCAAACCGGCTGCCCCTCCCCCGGCCCCCGTCGGTGCAACCGGAGTATCGGACGACAGGAAGATCGAGCCCATCCCCGCAAAGGAGCCATCGGCATTACAATCATCAAAGATCCCCGCGGCCGTTCCCAGGAGCAGATACAGAAAACCCCTGCCACCCCCTCCCGTGTCTCAGCCTGCATTACCCGTCCCCGCCCCTGCACGGGGGGAGGAACGGGAATCTCTGATCGCCCCGGGTGACATCCTGAGGATAGAGGTCCCGGGACAGAAAGAGATGAGCTTCGACTATGACGTCGATCCCGATGGAAACATCTACATGCTGATGGTTGGAAAGATCGGAACCCAGGGCCTCAGCGAGAGCGGCCTCAGCGACAAATTGACCAGGGAGGCCAGAAAATTCATTGCCAAGGGAGACAGGGTGCTGGTCCAGATCGTGGGGCGGAGGCGGTACGTATATATCCAGGGCGGCGTTCGCTATCCCGGCTGGTATCGTGTCCCGTCCAAGATATCCGTGGACGACCTCCTTAACATGAGTGGCGGCGCGTTATCGAAGGAGGTTCGTGGCGGCATTTCACTCCACCGTAAAGTGGGGGGAGAGGAGAAAAAGTTCGGCGTGACGGGAGACAGTACTCTCTGGCCAAATGATATCATCACCGTTCCCATGCCCAAGACCTACCGGAAAGAAGCTGACAAGGGAGACCTCTTGTTTATCAGTATCCCCCAGAGACAGGCCCCAAGCGGGAGGCCTGACACGTGGGACTCAGCCGATCTGACCCAGTCTCTGGCGCAGAATAAGATCGAGATCGACAGAAACGGGTATATCTACCTCCCCAATTATGGCCACATCCTTGTCAACAACCTGACAACCGAGGAGATCAAAGGGGAGATCGAGGCACGGCTTCCCAAGTATCTTGCTATTCTTCAAAAGGTCGAGGTCAGCATCATCGAGAAAAAGCACTATGTCCAGGTATTGGGGCACGTGACGAACCCCGGCTGGTACAATGTTCCGGAGACGGCGAATATCCAGGAGGTCGTCAGCATAGCGGGCGGAGCCATCGACGGGGCGACGATGAGCGATGTCGTCATCCAGAGAGACCTGGGCGGGGGCGCCAGGAAGGTCGAGGTCAATCTCTACCAGTTTACGATAACCGGCGACAACAGGCTCCTGACGCCGATCCACGAAAATGATGTCGTCTTCGTACCGATTACTTCAAACTTCGGGAATATAAAACGAACGCTTAATGTCTGGACGCCTCCGACAGAACGGCTGGAGGAGGACGTCAAGGAGAAGGTCAGGATATTCGGAGCCGTCCATAACCCGGGGATCTACGAGGTCGAGGAGGATATGAACCTTGTCGATCTCATGGTCCTTGCCAGCGGAGAGGATCAGTACGCGGAGCTGACCGACATAGCGATCATACGGAACGGAAAAGTCATCACACGGTTTGATCTTGAGGAGTTCCTGCACGGCAAGGCGAAGGGCGGAACGAAACCGCTGCCCAAGATTCAGGGTGGAGACACCGTGTACGTCACCCGCATCGAGACGACGACAAAGGAGGCCCAGGACAGGGTGTACGTCGTCGGCAAGGTCCTCCGGCCCGGATCATACGAGCTGTACGACGACATGACCGTCCTCCAGGGCCTCGCCTGGGCGGGGGGTCTCAATGAATGGGCGGATTCGAACAACATCATGATCGTCCGCATGGTGGACGGGAAACAGGAGAATATCCCCTTCAACTACGACAAGGGCGTCAGGGGAAGGGTTCCCGAAGTGAACATCAGGCTGGCACCGAACGACACCATCATCGTGCCATAACAAACGGGCCTACATGCCTTATAATCCGGGGAGAAGGTTCATGAAAAACAGAGGAAAAATAATAGGGCTTTTGGTTCTTTGTCTTGCCACAGCAGCGGCCCTGGCTTCCTGTGCGACGGACATGTCGACGCGGGCGTCCCGCGTCAGGCTGATCTCGGCGGAGCAGGTGCACCAGTGCGAAGTGCTGTGCGAGGCCCTCGGCAACGTGCAGGGGTCGTCGTATCCGGCCGGCGGATGTTTCTCCTGGTGGGGCACGGTGAGAAAGATAGCCCACAACAACGCCCTCAATGAACTGCTGGACAACGCCGCCGAGATCGGAGCGACCCACGTATTCGTCAACCTGGGGGATTATCCCGATTTGCGGGGCGAGGCGTACCGGTGTGCCTATTGCGTCGATGCCAACGGCGACCCGGATGTGGCGTATTGCGTGGACGCCGCCAGCGGCAAACGGAGGAAGGCGCACTGCCGGTGCTCCGAGGGGAAGGCGCTGGGTGCGGCTTACTGCCGGGGAGCTGACGGCAAAGATCCCGCCGATTGCAGGGCGAACGGCGGGACATGGGTGCCGGCAGTCGACGAAACGGAGTGCGAAGCCCTGGGCGGTACGTGGGTCCCCGAACCGGGCAACCGGGAGGCATGTGAGGCCACCGGAGATGTATGGATCCCCGTCGCAAGAGATCCGGCTGCCTGCGAATACAAGGGGGGGAAATGGATCATCAACAGGGATGTTCTCCGCCGCCTGCCATCAGGCAGCCTCCCGGAAGAGATGGCCGAATAGGACGGAGATGAACGATACCACGATCATAACGAGAAGCACATAAAAAGGTGGGGGAGAGATGTCGAAATCCACATTTTCCAACGTGTGTAAGGTGGCGGGCCTGCTCGTCCTGATGGTGCTGATCGGTTGTGCGACCAGCGGGCGTTTTTATGTCCCCAAGCCGGTCCCCATCAAGCCCGGGACGGTCCTGAAACCGGACTACAATATCGTCTGCTCCGTGAACATCATCAACAACCAGACGGATTCACGGTGGGTTCACATCGGGGATTACACCCACACATGGTCTGCGAACCTGCTCATGTGGACGGACACCGCCGTCGAACTCCTCGAAGATGAACTGGTAAAACGGGGGGTGATCATCTCCGAGAGGTCTCCCAAGATACTCAAGCTTTCTATCACCCGCGCGCAGCTGTTCTGGGGATTTGACGCCATCGGGTGCATCCTGAATCTGAACGTGATTACCGGTGACGGTTACACCGTTAATATCGAGGAGACGAGCGCCGCCAAGGATCTGTATGAAACGTGCGATACCGCTGTATCGAATGCGGTAGCGCAGATGTTCCAGGATCGCGGAATCCAGGATTACCTCACCACCTCAAAGATATTCAGGGATTCCGACGGAGACGGTGTGCCGAACGACACAGATGAATGCCCCGACACACCCGAAGGCGTGAAGGTTGACGAGAGGGGATGTCCCCTGGACAGCGACGGCGACGGCGTACCCGATTACCTCGACAAATGTCCCGGAACACCCAAGGGAATCGAGGTTGACTGCGACGGGTGTCCCCCGGACAGCGACGGTGACGGCGTACCCGACTACCTCGACAGATGCCCCGGGACGCCCACAGGGGTGAAGGTCGATGAATGGGGATGCCCGCTCGACACCGACGGCGACGGCGTACCCGACCACCTCGACAAGTGTCCCGGGACGCCCAAAGGGGTGAAGGTGGATGAATGGGGGTGCCCGCTCGACAG
>JAFGSH010000024.1 GCA_016934695.1 Deltaproteobacteria bacterium | reverse complement strand
GCACATCATGATCTTCAACGGTCCCATGGGGATGGAGCTGACCGACCGGGTGGTCGACGAGTACGAGAAGTACCGGTTCTGTTTCCGCGACTGGGATCCGGAGCCCTCTCAGTACGCCCAGATGAGGTACTTCTTCGACAGCGCGTACCACAGGATGATGCCGAAGATGAAAAAGGTGGCCATGCTCTGGGAGGACCTCGAGTGGACCAAATCGTACCGCCAAGGAATCTCCTCACTCGGCCTGCCTCCTTGGGAAGAGATGATGGAGAAGGAATTCGGGTACGAGGTCGTCTACAGCAAGAACGTCAAACCGCGGGGGACGATGTACCTGCCCATTTTCCAGCAGATCGCCATGAAGAAGGCCGACTTCATCCTGTATATCAGCTCCTGGTTCACTGACACGGAATCCTTCGCCAAGCAGTGGGCTGATTCGGCCGCACGGGATATCTCCTGCAGCGTCTACGGTGGTGTCTCTCAAACCTCAGATTTCTGGAAGCTGACGGGCGGGAAGTGCCTGGGTATGTTCGGCAGTTATGGAGAGAACTTGATTCCGCTGACGGAGGAGAACGTTCCCCTGGTCAAAAAGATGCAACAGCACAACATCCCTGCCCAGCAGCACGTCCATCTCGCCTACGCGGACATCTACTTCATCAAGAAGGTGATCGAAACCGCGGGTGGTGTCGATGACATCGACAAGCTGATCAAGGCGATGGAAACCACGGAGACCACCTACTCGCTGGGCAAGATGGCCTACGAGCAGAAACGTATCAAACCCTACTTCCACTCCAAGGTCAGGGTCGACCCGGAGAACCCCTACAAGACCTATCCCGGCGTATTCATCCAGCCGATTGTTCAGTGGCAGAACGACGGGAAGATCGTGTACGTGGGAGGTTCCTGCCCGGAGAATGAACCCCTTTTCGAAAAGATCGGGATGGGAAAACCCGAAAATTACGTCTATCCGGCCGAACTCAGAAAGAGGGAGAAGAAGTAATTCGTTCCCTCTATAAAACGTCGGGTTATCGGAACAGGCCCCGCCGCAATCCGGCGGGGCCTGTTTTTTTCATTCGACGCCGTCGTGGCACATGCCCTCATCGGTTGCATTCGGACGGGAAGAGGGTGCAACCGGTTCTATTGTTGGGAAAACATTGTTCTTGACGGGTGGGGTGATTTTCACTAACATGAATTGATAGCAGTTCCGCACGGGCCGGTTTTCGGCTGCGAGCGGAGAATCACGGGAGGTAAACGGAAGTGGACACGAAGAGATATGAGTTGAATGTCCAGCTCGCCCAGATGTTGAAGGGCGGAGTTATCATGGACGTCGTCAGCGTCGAACACGCGAAGATCGCCGAAGAGGCCGGGGCCGTTGCGGTCATGGCCCTGGAGCGTGTTCCCGCGGATATTCGCAAGGAAGGCGGGGTCGCCCGCATGTCCGACCCGGCGCTTATCGCGCAGATCAAGGAGGCGGTATCGATACCGGTCATGGCCAAGGCGCGCATAGGCCATTTTGTCGAGGCCCAGATCCTGGAGGCCCTGAAGATCGATTATATCGACGAGAGTGAAGTCCTGACCCCCGCCGACGAGGAATGTCATATCGACAAGACCCGCTTCGCGATCCCCTTCGTATGCGGGGCCCGCAACCTGGGAGAGGCCCTGCGGCGCATCGCCGAGGGAGCGGCCATGATACGCACCAAGGGAGAAGCGGGTACGGGAAACGTGGTTGAGGCGGTCCGCCACATCAGGGCGGTGAATCGCGAGATCAGACAACTCGTCAATATGCCGGTGGAGGAGGTCACCAAGTTCGCCAAGGCCAATGGATTCCCCTATGAACTTGCCCTCCAGGTTCGCAAGCTGGGCAGACTGCCCGTTGTCAACTTCGCGGCGGGCGGTATTGCGACGCCTGCGGACGCGGCTCTGATGATGCAACTGGGGTGCGACGGGGTCTTCGTCGGGTCCGGCATATTCAAATCGGAAGATCCGGCGAAACGCGCCAAGGCGATCGTCAAGGCGACGGCATACTATAACGACCCGGCAAAGGTCTTGGAGGCCTCGATGGGACTGGGGAGTGCTATGCCGGGAATCGAAATCTCGGATATCCCGGAGACACAGATACTGGCGACGCGCGGATGGTAACGCCCGGGGGACGGACAAGGGGAGACGCCATCGGCGTGCTTGATCTGCAGGGGGATGTTGCCGAGCATCTCGACCATTTGGAGCGTCTTGGTATCGCCGCCGTTCGGGTAAGAAACTCCTCGGATCTCGCTCGCCTCGCAGGGTTGATCATACCGGGGGGTGAAAGCACCTGTCTCGCACGGCTTCTGGATATCTTCGGGATCAAGGATCGGATACTCCACGAGTTTCAGCGCGGGATGAAACTCTGGGGAACGTGTGCGGGGGCGATTCTCCTCGCCGACAGAGTCGTCGATGAAGAGCCCTTTCTTGCCCTTATCGACATTGAAATCCGGAGAAACGCCTTCGGCAGCCAGATGGACAGCTTCATCTCAGAGGCCCTGATCCCGCGCGTGGCACCGGAACCGATGCCCCTCACCTTCATCCGCGCCCCAAAGATCACCCGTGTCGGGAAGGGTGTCGATGTGCTCCTCAGGCAGGATGGGTACATCGCCGCCGCGGAAACTCCTGATATCCTCGTGACGGTCTTCCACCCCGAGTTGACCCCCTCTGTCGCGTTTCATCGTTACTTCACCCTGAAGTGCGGCCTTACCCCCTCCCCGAATCACGCCTCTTCCCTGACCGATTCCACGTGGGACAGCAGGAGCTGGACCCGGTATACCCGTCTCGTCTCGTGAGGCATCGCAAAAAACCGGACCCGGTGCGCCGCTGACAACCCTTCGAATCATAGCGTGACAAGGTACGATGAATACAGTATAAAGAGATCAATGGAGCCAGCAAACACAGGATGTCCAGAAAAATAACATCGGGCTCCCTATAGGAACAAGGGTATCTGGCATAGAAATGCAATCGAGGCTCAGTCCCAGAGATGAGGAGGTCACATTATGATTTTTAACGAGGAGTTCGAAACACTGCCCCGGGAGGCACTGGAGGCCCTTCAACTGAAGAGGCTTCAGCAGATGGTCCGGCGCGCCTACCACACGGTGGGATTCTACAAACGGACGTTCGACGAGGTGGGCGTGGTGCCCGACGACATCAACACCCTGGACGACATCAGAAGACTCCCCTTTACGGTCAAACAAGACCTCAGGGATAATTACCCCTTCGGCCTGTTCGCGGTCCCGATGAGCAATATCGTGAGGCTCCACGCCTCCTCCGGCACCACCGGGAAGCCGACGGTCGTGGGGTACACCCGCAGGGATATCGAGACGTGGTCGAATCTGATGGCACGCTCATTCGTGGCGGCGGGACTGACCAGCAACGACGTGATACATAACGCTTACGGCTACGGCCTGTTCACGGGGGGACTCGGGGCACACTATGGTGCGGAGAGGCTCGGCGCAAGCGTGATCCCGATGTCCGGCGGAGGCACGAAGAAACAGATCATGATCCTCCAAGACTTCGGACCGACGGCCATCTGCTGCACGCCGTCATATGCCCTCTACCTCGCCGAGCAGGGCGAGGAGATGGGAGTGGACATGCGGTCCCTCCGGCTGCGGGTGGGGATCTTCGGGGCTGAGCCGTGGAGCGAGAGGATGCGTCAGGAGATAGAGGAACGGCTGGGGATCACGGCCCTCGACATCTACGGGCTCTCGGAAATCATCGGTCCCGGCGTGGCGATGGAGTGCACGGAGGGACGAAACGGCCTGCACGTCTTCGAGGACCACTTCATCGTGGAGACGATCAACCCCGACACGGGGGAACGCGTCCCACCAGGCGAGGAGGGGGAGCTGGTCTTCACCACCCTCACCAAGGAGGCCTTCCCCCTGATCAGGTACCGGACGAGGGATCTGTCCCGTCTGATGGAAGAGCCGTGCAAGTGCGGGCGGACACACGTCCGCATGGCCCGCGTATCCGGCCGCAGCGATGACATGCTTATCATACGGGGAGTAAACGTATTCCCCTCGCAGATAGAGAGCGTCCTCCTCGCCATCGAGGGTCTCGAACCCCACTACCAGCTTATCGTCGAACGGGAAGGGACCCTGGATACCCTGGAGATACAGGTCGAGATGAGCGAGGATCTGTTTTCCGACGAGATCAAGACCCTCCAGAATATCGAGAAGCGCATCACGAAGGACATCAAGGATTATCTTGGGGTCACCGCGAAGGTAAAACTGGTCGGCTCCAAGACCCTGGAACGGTCCGAGGAGAAGGCGCGGAGGGTCATCGACAGGCGCAAACTCTAACGAAAAGGAGGAGCTTCAGACATGAAGGTAGAGCAAATTTCCATATTTCTGGAGAACAAGCCCGGTGGACTCGAACATGTAACCAGGGTGCTGGCGGATGCGGACATCAATATCAGGGCGCTGTCCCTTGCCGACACCTCGGATTTCGGCATCCTGCGGCTCATCCTGAATAACACGAACACGGCGGAAAAGGCACTGCAGGACGAGGGGTTCACGGTCAGGCGCTCCCATGTCGTGGCGGTGGAGATTCCCGATCGCCCGGGCGGCATGCACAGCATCTCGAAGGTCCTC
>JAFGSH010000269.1 GCA_016934695.1 Deltaproteobacteria bacterium | reverse complement strand
GTCTTGCTCCGGATGGGGTTTACCAAGCTTTCCCGGTCACCCGGGAAACTGGTGAGCTCTTACCTCGCCTTTTCACCCTTACCCCGATGTAAATCGGGGCGGTATATTTTCTGTGGCACTTTCCTTGGGGTCGCCCCCAGTCGCCGTTAGCGACCATCCTGCCCTGTGGAGCTCGGACTTTCCTCCGGCCCGCCGAAACGGGCCCGCGATCACCCGATCTACTCTGACGGGTCCCTTATATCATATTTCTATCCCCGATACAGGGAATACATCGTTTATTTGCTGCCGGAGGGGTGCGGCACCGATCCTAAACGGCATCGAACGCGTCGTCGATTGCCTCGTTGGCGAGCCTGTCCGCCATGGCGTTTTCGCTCCGGGGGACATGTTCGACGGTGTATCCGTCAAACATCGCGAGGTGCCTCCGTACTTCCCGCATGAGGGTTTGCAACCTGGTGTTCTTGACCCGGTAGGCGCCCTGTATCTGCCGGACTAGAAGCTCCGAATCGAGCAGGATGCGGATGCTGGCATGCCCGCTCTTGAGGGTTTCCTGCAACCCGAGGATCAGGGCATTATACTCGGCCTCATTGTTTGTACAGGTCCCCAGGAATTTCTTCGCCGAGGCCACCACCTCGCCGTCCGCGTCGATGAGTACTGCTCCCGCCCCTCCATACCCGGGATTGCCCCGACACGCCCCGTCGGTGTACAGCCTGACCCGTGTATCTTCAGACATCGGGGTCCCTGTCTTCCCAGTAGATGATCCGCTCACAGTGAGGACACAGCATCAAGGCATCATTCTTCTGTAACTCGTTGTACATCTGCGGGGGAATATTCATGTGACATCCGTAGCAGACCGCCTTCCATACGGGGACGACGGCGCGGCCGCCCTTCCTGTCTTTTATCATGTCAAATTTTCTGAGAACGCTTGTCTGTATCTTGCCTCGCACCTCATCCCTTCTTTGCAGCACCTTTTCCAGTTCGGAGCCGATGGAATTCAACTCCTCTTCCATCTTTTGTATCTCGTGTTCATAGGTGGAGCGGCGCTTGGCGGTTTCGCCTGCCCGGATCTTCAGGATCGCACCGGCACCGTCGATCTCTTCAAGCATGCGGATGATTTCGTCCTCAACGGTGCTGTTCTTTTCCTCTATGGCTTCCATCTCTCTCAATAATGCTTCATATTCTTTGTTTGTTTTGACCTCGAGCAGACGACCCTTGGTCTTTCTTACCTGCTCGATGCCGTTTTTGAGCTCGGTTTCTTTTGCCTTGTGATCGGTCTTCAGCATCTCAACCCTTTGTTCGTTTTCCTTCAGCTCCCCTTCGATGCCCTCCAATTCCCCGCCGAGTGTGGTGATCTTCTGCGGCAGATCGGAGCGTTTTGCCGTCAGATTATTGATCTCAAAGGTTATGTTCTGGAGTTCAATCAACAAGCGTATCTGCTCTTTCAAAAATCTTCCCCTTTCCGATCGATGTGCAAAAAAAAGTGCACCAAAATCTTGGTGCACTTCTCAGTCGCGAGTTGCATGTGATGTTTTCTGCTGGCATTCGTGTCGTTCTAAAGTCCACATATCCCGAGGTAAATGGTGGGCCCACCTGGGTTCGAACCAGGGACCTACCGGTTATGAGCCGGTGGCTCTTCCAGCTGAGCTATGGGCCCGAAGATCCTTTACGGTAACTGAAAAACTGAATGTCTATACGGTATCGAGGGGATTGTCAAGGTTTTTTGTGACGCGCCCCTGACGCCGCTCTCGCAGGCGCGCGACAGGGGATGGACGGGACGTCCTGGAAGGGTTTTACACGAAGAGATGTTCCGATAATTCCCTGATGGTGGTGATGGCGATCCTCGTCATCCGTGCGCCCGGTGCCGTTTCGCCGCCGGCGGTGCCGGGCAGGATGCAGCGGGTGAACCCCATCCTCGATGCCTCTTTGATGCGTTCATCCAATCGGCCGACATTGCGCACCTCTCCCGTCAGGCCTACCTCGCCGCAGACAACGGTGCCGGTTTCGATCGGCTTGTTCAGGAAACTGGACATGAGAGATGAAATAATCCCGAGATCCACCGCGGGTTCATCCAGTTTCACACCGCCGGCGACATTGATGAAGATATCGTGATTTCCCAAGTGCAGGCCGCACACCTTCTCCATCACGGCCGCGAGGAGCGACACCCGGTTGTGGTCCACGCCGATGGTTGTCCTGCGGGGAATGCCGAAGGTGTTTTCGCTGACCAGTGATTGGATCTCCACCAGCAACGGCCGTGTCCCCTCCATGCTGGGGACCACCACCGACCCGGCCGCACCCTTCGGCCGTTCCGAAAGAAAGAGGGCCGATGGATTCGAGATCTCGACAAGGCCGCGGTCTCGCATCTCGAAAACACCGATTTCGTTGGTGGGGCCGTACCGGTTCTTGACGGTGCGTATGATCCTGAAGGCGTGCCCCGAGTCACCCTCGAAATACAGCACCGTGTCCACCATGTGTTCCAGGACCTTCGGTCCGGCGATCGAGCCCTCTTTGGTGACGTGACCGATCAGGAAAAGAGGGATCCCGGTCTTCTTTGCGGTGAGGATCAGCCTCCCCGACGCCTCCTTGATCTGGCTGACACTTCCAGGGGCGGAGGTGAGTGCCGATGAGTACACCGTCTGGATGGAGTCGATTACCACGATCCCGGGGTGCAGCCCCTCTATGTGCCGGAGGATGTTCTCGAGCGACACCTCGACAAGCACCATCAGGTTGTGCGACGAGGCCCCGATGCGTCCGCCCCGGAGTTTGATCTGGCGCGCCGATTCCTCTCCCGAAACGTAGAGGGCCACCAGCCCGCCTGCGGCAAGGTTCTGCATGATCTGCAGGATGAGGGTGGATTTCCCGATGCCGGGATCGCCTCCGATCAGCACGGCGGAGCCCGCCACGACCCCACCCCCGAGTACCCGGTCTATCTCGGCGATACCCGTCCGGAGCCGGTCCTTTTCATCCGCCGTGATGGTGTCGATGGAGAGGGGCTCCTCATTGAACCATGCCTCCAGGGAGCCTTCGACCGGGGCAGCCCGCTCTTCTTCCTCGACAAACTGGTTCCACTCGCCGCAGGAGGGGCACCTGCCGAGCCACTTTGCGGATTGGTGACCGCAGTTCTGACAGAAGAAGGTCGTCTTGATCTTTTTCATGCCGATCCTCCGGGGGTGTTCGCTCTTCCCGTGCAACTGACAAACTCTAACCAATTTAACATCTGTACGCAACTTAAAACCCCGGTCACCGGTGCATGTTTCTGCGATGCATCCGCCGCGGCCCCGGCACTTTGAAAATACTGGACCCTCACTTATGGATGGACACGCACCGGCAATTCTGGTATGGACTCAGTTTGCCGATACATGAGGAAGGGGTCTGTATGAACAATCCAAACTTCAGTTCCGGTCCCTGTACCAAGAGACCGGGATGGAACGTTGATGTATTGAAGGACGCGGCCCTCGGCCGCTCCCATCGGAGCGCCCTCGGCAAGGAGAAGCTGGCACGTGCGATAAACGAGAGCAAAAAGGTGCTCCGCGTGCCGGACGAGTACCTCCTCGGGATCCTTCCCGGTTCCGACACCGGCGCCTTTGAAGCGGCCATGTGGTCGCTCCTGGGCCCCCGGAAGGTGACGGTGCTCGTCTGGGAGAGCTTCAGCAAGGAATGGGCGACGGACGTGGACAAGCAGCTGCGGCTCAACCCCACCATCCTTGAGGCGGAGTACGGGTATCTCCCCGATCTCAGGACCATCGACTGGTCTCATGACGTGATCTTTGTGGCCAACGGGACGACCAGCGGCGTCAGAATCCCCGGCTGGGATTGGATTCCTGATACCAGGGGAGGTCTGACCCTGTGCGATGCGACCAGTGCTGCCTTCGCCATGGAGATCGCATGGTCGAAGATCGATGTCCTGACCTATTCCTGGCAGAAGTGCCTGGGAGGAGAGGCGGCCCATGGGGTGCTGGTTTTGAGCCCGCGGGCCGTGGAGAGACTGGAGACCTATACCCCTCCGTGGCCCATGCCGAAGATATTCCGCCTGACACAGGGAGGAAAGTTCAACAGGGCCATATTTCAAGGAGATACAATCAATACCCCCTCCATGCTCTGCGTGGAGGATTACCTGGACGCCCTCGCATGGGCCGGGGAAATCAGTCTGCCCGGTCTGATCGAGAGGAGCATGCGGAACCTGAAGGTAGTGGAGGAATGGGTCCGTCGAACGGATTGGATCGATTTTCTTGCCGCCTCTGAGGATATCCGATCCAACACATCCGTCTGCCTGAAGGTGACGGACGGCCGCTTTCAGGCTCTGTCCAGGGGGGACCAGGCGGCGTGGATCAAGGATATTGTCGGCCGGTTGAGTGCCGAAGACATCGCCCATGACACAGGCTCGTACAAGGACGCCCCCCCCGGATTTCGCATATGGTGCGGGCCCACCGTGGAGGAGACGGACGTCAGGGCGGTCATCGCAGGTCTGGAGAAGGCGTGCCTGGGCAAAATGGGGGATCTGTGACCGGCGGGTCGTCCCGGTGACAATGGAAGAGAAAGGACGCAACGATTCATGAAGAGGGTTCT
>JAFGSH010000268.1 GCA_016934695.1 Deltaproteobacteria bacterium | reverse complement strand
TTTCCCGCTCTCTGGGGGAAAGATCGGGGTACCGATCTTCCAGCTCTTCACTGTGGATGAAGGTGATTTCTTCAGGAAGGAACGGCTTTAAGACATCGTAGCGGTAACAGATGTACTTTTCCGTCCGCCGGATGACATCGTATATCTTCCTGACGATACACTTCAGAAAATCGAGGTTACGCTCCTCCGTGGAGATGACCCGCTCCCAGTCCCACTGGTCCACGTACACCGAATGGGTGTTGTCCAGCACCTCATCCGGCCGCAGGGCGTCCATGTCGGCGTACAGCCCCGATCCCATCTCCAACCCGTAGTCGGCCAGCATCAGCCGCTTCCACTTGGCGAGGGACTGGACCATCTCGGCGCCCGCACCGCCCGCGCCCTTGATGGTGAACGCGACCGGCCGCTCGACCCCGGTGAGGTCGTCGTTGATTCCCGTCCCCGCCTCGACGAAGCGAGGGGCCGTCACCCGCATCAGGTTCAGCTCGAAGGCAAGGTTGGTCTGGAAAAAGTCCTTGATCAGACGGATGGCCTTTTCCGTGTCCCGCAGATCGAGCAGCGGGGTGTATCGCTCCGGGATATATAGATTGTCCATAACAGATCTCCCACGCAGGTCAATACGTGCGCCTCTGAAAACGCTTCCGCGTACCAGCACGGGCGGACAGTATCAAACCTTGGGATTTCTTGCAAGATAATAGCCGCGTCCCGTTCCCCGGATGGGGAACGGGCACCGTGGCCGGTAACAGTTCAGAATGAGTAGGATACCGATATCGCGCCGTACTGCTGGTCGTTCTCCTGGGTCTTGAACTCCTTTGTCTGATAGACGTGGGAATAGGTGATCTTGAAACGGCCGGCGATGATCCCGATTCCCCCGACGAAGCAGGCGACGAAGTGCTCTTTGTCGACGCTGTGGCTGTCCCGGAACGTATTGCCGTCGAGGAGGATATTGCGGGCCACGGCGGTCCCGGTGGCGGCGAAGAAGAGGTGGACGCCGGCGCGGCGGAAAAAAGGGAAGAATCGCGGATCAGTGCTGTCCATCGGGGCGTTGCTGTCCGAGCCGGGCCGGATGACATAGGTCCCGAAGTCGTTCGGGAGGTTCCATCCGTAGCGCACCTCCCCTCCCGCGCTGGCGCCGGTGAAGGCGTTTCCCAGGCCGGTGCCGATGTGGGGGATGAAATCGGAACCGAGGCCGCGGCTGTATCCCGTCCGCAGCAGCCGCCACTTGCGCTCGAAGAAGACATTGAGAACCGGCTCGTCGCGGAGCTGGTGCTCCCACCCCTGGGGATTGATCGAATCGATTCGATCATGGACGGCCTCCTGCATGTCCTGCGCGTAGGAATGGCGGCCGACGATCCCCACGTCGATCTCGAGGGTGTCCATCCGATCCGTGCTCTTGCTGTGAAACCCGACCGCCAGGTAGGTCATCCCCGCATAGGGGCGGTCGTCCGTGATGAGGTCGCTGCGCTCGATCTCCTCCGGTGTGTAGATGCTCTGCCCCAGCGAGAGGGATACGGAACGCTGGTCCCCCGGCCTGTTGACGAAGGGCAGCCGTTCAATGAGCGGGTGACTCCACGCAGGGACGAGCGGGTTGTCCCGGTATTCCGCCAGATCCGGCGAGATCCATGAGATCTTTGTCCCGTGCGTGTACTGCCGATCCGTGTTGTAGAACAGATCGTTCTCCATATACAGGGTGACGGTGCTCGTGCGCCGGGCGGTATCATCTCCGGCATGGGTCCGCAGGGGAACGAGGGACATACAGCACGCCAGAATCGCGGCGAGTAAGATTGTCCGTACGGTTACCCTCTGCATGCTCATGGTATGACGATGCCCGTGCTTCCTGTCCGGCCCTGGAAGGATCTTCGTCCACGGAATACCCCCTTCCGATCGCCCTGTCAAGAGCCGCGAGGGACCTTCTTCCGGAAAGGTAAAGAATCAGGGCAAAAATCCGATATCACCGTCAGATATCCCTTGACAAGTCGTTGTGAACCTTATAGGTTGACCAACCAGTTCAAAAAATGACCGGATGGTTTTCGGCATGGAGGACGACAAAAAACAGGAGCGGAAAAAGGCGCTGGAGACCCTGACGCGGCAGGGGATCCTGGATGCCGCTATCGGCCTGCTGATGCGCGACGGCATCCAGGGCCTGACGATGGAGCGTGTGGCGGCGGAGGCCGGTGTCGCGAAGGGGACACTGTACGTCTATTTCAAAAACAAGGAAGAGATCCTGGATGCGGCTGTCGAGACAAGCTTTGACCCCCTGATCGGTGAATTGTCCTCCCTGTTGAATGATGATCAGACCCCCGACAGGAAACTGGCGGAATTTTCTCTCTGTCACCTGCGTTTCTTCGACGAGCACCGCGACCTGATCCGTGTCATCTTTTATGATCGGGAGAGGATCCATTCCGAGAAAAACCACTATACCGACGAGAGATACCGAAATATCGTACAGCAGGTGGCCGATGTCCTGGATGAAGGAGTCAGGCGGGGTCTCTTCGTTTCCCTGGATTCGACGAGGATAGCGGCCATGTTTATCGAGACGAACATGGGGATGGTGATGCAGCGTATCCATGACGGCATCTCCGGCGATGTCGAGAAGGACGCGAAGCAGGTTACCGATTTACTGATGAATGGATTGAAAAGGAGAATTTGATGCGATCCAAGAACGGTGTGTACGCAACTCGCAGAACAAACGTGGTCTTCATGATACTGCTGTTAGGCGGTCTTTTGGTTGCCGGGTGCAGCGGGCAGCAGGACTCCCCTCCGCCCCCTGTGCCGGAGGTGGCCGTCATCACGGTCCGATCGCACGAGATTGTCCTGACCTCTGAACTGCCCGGTCGAACCTCCTCCTTCCGTGTGGCGGAGATCCGTCCCCAGGTCAGCGGGCTCATACAGAGGCGTCTGTTTACGGAGGGCGCCGATGTCACGGCGGGTCAGATCCTCTATCAGATCGACCCCGCTCACTTTCAGGCGGCGCTCGACAATGCCGAGGCCGCTCTGGGTAAAGCCGAGGCAAATCTGTCCGCGGTCCGGTCGCGGGCGGACCGCTTTCAGGAACTGCTTGCCGTGAAAGCGGTCAGCCGGCAGGATTACGACGATGCCG
>JAFGSH010000267.1 GCA_016934695.1 Deltaproteobacteria bacterium | reverse complement strand
TGCCTCATGAAGAAGATCCAGACGCCGACAAGGAGGATGATGGGAAGCCACGATATCAGGATGGTCATATACCAGGAGGACCCCTCGGCGGGCCTGGCGGAGATCCGCACCCCTTTCTCCTTCAAGAGCGAGACCAGATTCGGGTCCCGGGGCGCGAAGAGCTTGAATACCTTGCCGTCGGCGAGCCTCCCCTCGATGTTTTCTCCCTGGATGGTCACCTCGGCGACCGTTCCCCTCTCGACATAGCCGATAAAGTCACTGTAGGCCATCTCTTCCTTCTGCCCCTGGGGCTGGTTGAACATCTGGAAGAGGAAGACGAACACCAGACTGATAACGATCCAGAGGGCTATATTTTTCTGTGATTGATTCACTCTTCACTCCTGTCAAAAATTTTGAGGTTTCTTCACTATCAAATAATTTCCGCTTTTACCACCTTTTCCGTCATATCGGTCACCTTCACCCGGTCGCTGAGACGCACACCCGGTATCCACAGGACCGACACCCGGTCGGCAAGGAGGGGGATCGACCGCCTCCGCGCCTTCGGCACCTTTTCGTCCATCAGGAGGGTGGCCACCTTCTTCGTCCCCTCCATGCCCAGGGGCTGTATCCGATCTCCCGGCCTGATAGTTCTCACAACCAGGGGAGATGCGACGGCGCCGCAGTCCATGAAGACGGGGTTGCTTGAACGGGTGTCCGCCTCCCCACGCTCGACCAGGTCAAAGACCATCCTCCGTCCCGTCTCAGCAATATCCACACTCCCCGGTATCCGCACCTCATACGCAAAGTCGCAGTCGCTCGATAACTCCCCCTTCAGTCCGATAACCAGATCATCATACTCGCGGCGGGCCGTGAGATTGAAGGGAAGGTCCGCGGAGGCGCTCGGCCCCGGCGATTCAATCAGATCCGCCACCGCTATCACATGGAGATATCCAATCCCGTTCCTTCCGGGCGAATGCCCCTCGAGGAGGGTCTTAATGAGTCTCAGCAGCAGGGCCGGGTGGAGTTCCTTCAAGCGCGAGACCGGCAGCCGCGCTGTTTGGAGATCAACACCCCACTCGCCGATAACGTTCGCAACCGATTTCGCGATGAAGTCATCCTCCATTCTCAGAATCTGGGCCGTACGGCCGATAGTTTCCTCCAGTCTCGCATTGTAGACCTTCAGTTGGGGAATCAGTTCACTCCGTATCCGGTTTCTCAGATACGCCGTGTCCTCATTCGAACTGTCCGTTATAAAAGAGATTGCTCGCTCCTCCAGAAAGGATGTCACCTCATCGCGCGTCACCTCCATCAGGGGCCGTATGTACATTCCGTCCCGCACCGGAAGAAACCCCTTCAGCCCCTCCAGTCCGCTCCCCCGGAGGAGACGCATGAGTATCGTCTCCGCCTGATCGTTCAGGGTGTGTCCCAGGGCGATCTTGTCCAGCACGTGTCTACGGGCAGCCCTCTCGAAGAAGGCGTACCGCTCCTCCCGGCAGAGGTCCTCGAGAGAACCGCCCCGTTCCTGCCGCAGGTCGGGGATGGAAACCCTTTCAGAATCGAAGGGGATCTCCATCGATTCCGCCGTCTTCCTGACAAAGGCCTCGTCCCGGTCAGCCTCTTCCCCTCGGATGCCGTGGTTCAGATGCAGGACGAACAGGGTGAGTGCATACTCCTCCGCAACCCCCACAAGGAGGTGCAGAAGGGCGACGGAATCCGGCCCGCCGGACACGGCGATCCCCACCCGGTCACCCGGGGCGAGCATGGCGTGCCTCTCGATCGTTTCTCTCACCGTACGCATGGGTCCATCCAACCGGAGCACGTCATATAAACAGTCTCTTCAGCTCCCCTATAGACTCGCAGGAGTAATCCGGACGGAGAGCGAGGAGCTGAGCCCTGTCCCCCAGGCCGTTCAGCAGGGCGCAACTCAACGTCCCGGCATTCCTGGCCAGGAGGATATCATTGATCCCGTCACCGATAACCACGGTATCCGCCGCGCCCGCACCATACCGCTCCAGGAAGGGAAACAGCAGCCCCGGGTCGGGTTTCTTCAGGGATGAACCATTCATGCCGACAACATCTTCAAAATATCCGGCGATCCCCAGCGCCCTCGCGATCTTCAGCGTATAATCGGAGCGTTTGTTGGTAATGATCAACTTCTTCGTACCCCGGAAATGTTCCAGGGTATCGCGGACCCCCGGACACAGGGTCGTCGTATCGAGGAGATGCTCGGCGTAGTGAGCCCTGAACAGCCCCATCGCTTCGTCGAATCGGTCCCGGTGTTCCTCTCCCAGGGAGCGCTCGATCAGTTTCGCCACCCCGTCTCCGACGAATCCGATGATCTCCTCCTTGTCGAGAACCGGCAGTCCCAGGATACCCAGGGCGTGGTTTACGGAACGTGCGAGGTCATCCCCGGAGTATACGAGCGTTCCGTCAAAGTCAAAAACCATAAGCGCAATCTTCTTCATGTCTCTCCCGAAGCCATACGGGATCGGCGGATTTGCTGTGTCCTCGTGGTATGGAGCCGCTCCCTCGCGCTGTTAGTATAATCACTCCCCGGAGAATTACAAGGGATAAAAAGGCGGAAATTTCGGCAAATAAGCAGTTGACAAGCCGTCCGCACCTATGATAGGTGCTGTGCAAAACCGCTTGGATCCGGAAGCGCCGGACTGAGACGGAATGGTCTAATACAGAACGTGGAGCTATCGTGTATCCCGAGGGGCCCTTCCGACATCAGTCGGAGCGCCCCTTTTTTCGTGATATGAGCAGAGACTCGATCGTCATCATAGGACTCGGCAAGGTTGGCACCGCGGTGGGGCACCTCCTCCGCAACACCGGCTACGAGATAGCCGCGGTTGCGGACCGGTCCCTCGAGGCTCTCGAGCGGGGGCTCGCATATACCGGCGGTGTCGCGACCAACGATCCCCTCCGGGCCGCCCTGGCAGCCTCTTCTATCCTCATCACCACACCCGACGACCTCATCAAACCCGTCTGCGACGAGATCGCCCGGGGGGGCGGTTTCGGCCCCGGCAAACGGGTCGTTCACATGAGCGGGGCCGGAGGGCTGGCCCTCCTGGAATCCGCACGCGCATCCGGGGCGCAGGTGGCAACCATCCACCCGCTCCAGTCCTTCGTGGATATCGAGGGGGTGATCGAGAGCATCCCGGGGAGCACCTTCAGCATCACCGCCGAAGGGGAGATCAGGGAATGGGCGGTACGCATCGTCCGGGATCTCGGCGGCGTCCCCTTCTTCGTGGCGGACGCGGACAAACCCCTCTACCATGCAGCGGCCTGTATGGCATCGAACTACCTCGTCACCCTGATGCACCTGGTGGAGGAGATCTACCGGGATCTGGGGATGGACGGAGAGGAGGCGATCCGATCATTCTGGCCCCTCGTCAGGGGGACCCTCAGGAATATCGAGGGGAAGGGGATCGCGCAATCGCTGACTGGCCCCATTGCGCGCGGCGACGTCGGGACCATCCGCGGACACCTGAAAATCCTCGGCGAGAAGATGCCCCGTCTCTTGGATCTGTACCGCGAGATGGGACTCTTTACCGTGGACATAGCCCTCAGAAATAACTCCCTGCCGGCAGACAGGGCCGGGGAGATACAATCACTATTGAAAGGGGACTGAGATGAGTACACAAGGCACGACCAGTAAGGTCACGACGGCCGCGGTACTGAAGATGAAGAGAGAGGGAAAGAAGATCTCCATGCTGACCGCCTACGACTATTCCACCGCTGTACTGGTTGACGGGGCGGGGGTGGACATGATCCTGGTGGGAGATTCCCTCGGGATGGTCGTCCTGGGGTACGACAGCACGCTCCCGGTCACCATGGAAGACATGCTCCATCACACCAAGGCGGTCTCCCGCGCGGCACAGCGTGCGATGGTCATCGGTGACATGCCCTTCATGTCGTATCAGGCATCGACCGAGGAGGCGGTGAAGAACGCCGGCCGGTTCATGCAGGAGGCCGGCGCCCACGGCGTCAAGCTGGAGGGGGGACAGGAGGTGGCCGAGACCGTCAGGAAGATCACCGCTTCGGGGATTCCCCTCGTGGGGCATCTCGGTCTCACGCCGCAGTCGGTCCATCAGCTCGGCGGTTACAGGGTCCAGGGGAAGGACGATAAGACGGCCCGGAAATTGATGGAAGATGCCAGGGCCCTGGAAGAGGCGGGGGCCTTTTCCGTCGTCCTGGAATGCGTTCCCGCCAAGCTCGCCGGTGAGATCAGCAGGACCCTGACGATACCGACGATCGGAATCGGAGCCGGCGTCGAGTGCGACGGCCAGGTGCTTGTCGTCAACGACATGCTCGGGATGTTCGAGAAGTTCACCCCCAAGTTCGTCAAGAAGTACGCCGAACTGAACACGGAGATCCGGGCCGCCGTCGGGCGGTACGTCGACGAGGTGAAGGGCGGGGTATTTCCGGGGGAGGAGCACTCGTTCTGACGGAAGAAGGGTGCCGCATCTCTTGTGAACGGAGGCTTATGATGAACAAGTTACTGGCGATTATCGTCGCCGGAGGGCTCCTTGCCTTCGGGGCGGCGATGAACTACCACTTCATACTGCTGGATGACGATATCAGGGTTCTGAAAAAGATCGACCTCACCCTCGACAAGACCTTTATCGATGCCCGAGGAGCGAAAAAACTCAAGCTGGTCCTCGACCCCTCTCTCGTCAGGGCCGGGGTGAAGGAACTGATCAGGGACGCCGGGAAATAGATCTATCTCGGTCTGCGCGAGTATTGCCACATCCGTGAGAAAACGCGCACCCCCGTCTCCGGAAAATCGAATACGGGGATCTTCCGCTCCATCAGGTAGGAGCGTGACAGGGCGATATCGTCGGCGGCCCCGAGGAGCGACACAAAGAAAGGTTTATTCCCCCGCCTTTTAACGAGATCCACCAGGGGGTCCATCATCCCGGTGCCATAACCGGCAAAGGAGATGAAGAAGATTCCGTCCACGTCGTCGTCGTCCAGGAGGGTCCCCACGACCTCGGTCGACATCTTTTCGAAACCGTACACGTTCATGTCCGGATAGGTGTCGATAGGGTTCTTCCGCTTGGGATGGGTCGATATGACCCGGGAGAGGCGGTTCAGGGTCTCCGGTCCGAACCGGGCGAGAGTGATCCCCTCGTCGGCCGCCTGATCCACACTCATGATCGCCTGGGCCCCGCTGAAGGTCACCAGGGCGATCCGGTTCCCCCGGGGAAGCGGCGCCCATTGGAATCCCATGATCGTCGCCATGAGCTCATCGACCCCCTTCACCCGCAGGACCCCCGCCTGGCGAAGGGCGCCGTCCAGGACGGCGTCATTGACGGCGAGACTCGCCGTATGGGAGGCCGTTGCGGCGCTCCCCGCCTCGCTCCGCCCCCCCTTGAGCAGGATGACCGGTTTTCTCGCCACCGCCTTCCGGGCCTCCTCCAGGAACCGCCGGCCGTCGCGAATATCCTCCAGGTACAGACCGATGATCCGTGTCTGCTCGTCCCCTGCCAGGTACTCCAGGGCATCGCTCTCATCGACGTCCACCTTGTTCCCCAGGCCCAAACCCTTCGAGATCCGGTAGACAGGGAAGGAGCTCATGTACATCAGGAGCGCCCCCACAAAGATCCCCGACTGGGCGGCGAATCCCACAGAACCGGGGATCATCGTATTTTTGTTCGCGAAGTATGACGTCAGGAGGCCCGTCTCCGTGTTCACCAGCCCCAGCGTGTTCGGTCCGAAACCGCGGATATCGGCGGAGTGCAGGATCGACCGGACCTCCTCCTGGATGGCCCTCCCCTCCTCCCCCGACTCGGCAAATCCCTCGGAGGAGATCACCACCCCTTTCACTCCCTTCCGGGCGCAGTCCCTCAGGGCATCCGGCACCGCTCTCGGGGGGATGATCATGGTGGCCAGATCCACGTCGAAGGGGACATCCTCGATGCTGGGATACAGCGCGACTCCACGGAACTCTCCGCCGCGGGGATTGATACCGGCGACCAGCCCCTTGAACCCCGTCTGGCGCAGGACCTCAATGAGCAATGCTCCCGGTTTGAGGGGGTCCTGCGAGGCCCCGAAGACGGCAATGCTTCTGGATTCCATGACGTCGCTGATCGATCGCATCGTTTCCCCTCAAGAAGACGGTTTCGGCCGTGGCTTGGAAGGCATGAGAGGGGAAGCCCCCTCGCGTGAGTCACCATAGAAATACGGTGCCCATATGTCAAGAAGAAAGAAGGGCGCAACATACCGGTACCGCGAACAAACCGGGGGATGAGGGTCGTTACAGGGTTCCCTTCGCCAGGAGTTCAGCGAATTCATCGGGGGGGATCGGGCGACTGAAGTAATACCCCTGTCCCTCGTCGCAGCCGTACTCACGGAGCAGAGCCAACTGCTCCTCTGTTTCAATCCCCTCCGCCACGATCCTCTTCTCGAGGCTGTGCCCCATGGCGATGATAGCCCGTATGATGATGCGGTTATTCGTCTGATGCATGCATTCCATGACGAAGGAGCGATCGATCTTGATGGCATCGAAGGGGAACGAGGTCAGGTAGCTCAGGGAGGAGTACCCCGTCCCGAAATCGTCCAGGGCCATGGTGACACCCAGCGACTTCATCTGATTCAGCATCGAAACCGTGTCCTCCGTCTCCTGCATGAGGACGTTCTCGGTGATCTCCACCTCGAGCTCGCGCGGGTTGAGCTTGACGGCCCGCAGGATATCCTCGATGCTCTGCACGATATTCTGAGTGATGAATTTATACCCGGAGAGGTTGACCGCCACCTTCGCCGGCGACAAACCGGCTTTTCTCCACTCGTTTCCCTGCCTGCACGCCGTTTGCAGCACCCATCTGTTGATGTCGATGATCAGGTCGGATTCTTCAGCAATCGGTATGAAGTTATCGGGGGGGATCATCCCCTTCTTCGGATGGAACCACCGGATCAGCGCCTCGGCGCCGACGATCTTTCTCGTTGCGAGGTTTACCTGGGGCTGATAATACAGCATGAACTCGCCCCTCTCCAGCGCCGTCCTGATATCCTTTTCGATCGAAAACCGCTCGATGACGGCGCGGTTGAGAGATTCCTCATAGAACTGATAGTTATTCCTCCCGGAATCCTTTGCCTGGTACATCGCGGAATCCGCGTTCTTCAACAAGACTTCGGCACTCCTCCCGTCCTGGGGGAAGACGCTGATCCCGATGCTGGTGGTCACCGACACCTCATGCCCGTCGCAGTCGTAGGTGGCCGGTATGGCCTGAATGAGGCGCCTGGCAACCATCGCCGCGTTTTCCGTATTCTTGATATCGGAAAGCAGGACGGTAAACTCGTCTCCTCCCAGCCGGGCGATCATCGAATCGGGGCTGTCCGTCCCGATCCGCGCCATGGCATCGTTGCGACGGATATTCTTCTTGAGCGTCTCCGCCACGTTTTTCAGGAGCAGATCGCCGATATGGTGGCCGAGCGTGTCGTTCACCCGTTTGAAGTGGTCGAGGTCGAGATACAGCAGGGCGAAGATCTGGTTGTTGCGCGTGGCCGCGGTAATCGCCTGCGAAAGCCGGTCCCGGAAAAGGATTCGATTCGCCAGACCGGTCAGACCGTCATAGAAGGCGAGCAGCCGGATCTCCTCCTCGGCCTGTTTCAGACGGGTTACGTCCTGAATGACCCCCAGCAGCATCTCCGGTTCTCCGTTCTCGTTGAAGAGCACCTCACCCTGGTTCAGGATGTGCTTCTGGGTCCCGTCGGCGAGCAGCACGCGGTAATCCAGGGTGAGCGATCTCTTCTCCTTCACCGCCTTGTCGATCTCTTCCCTGACCGTATCGCGTTCCTGGTCAACGACCTGCGCCAGAAAATTCTCATAACTTACCTGCCCGCCGTCCCCGTTCAACCCGAGGAGGCGGCCCGCTTCGTAGGAGCAGTGAAACTCGTTGGTGGCGAGATTGACCTGCCAGTTGCCGAGTTTGGCCAGTTTCTGGGTCTTGGCCAGGTGGCTCTGGCTCATGTACAGCTCCCTGAAGGCCCGCCCGGCGCGCAGCATATACCTCCCCCGCTGGCCCAGCATCATCAGATTCACGGGTTTGGCGATGAACCCGTCCGCGCCGACCTCGAAGGCCCGCTTGATGGAATCGGTATCATCCAGGCCGGTGACCATCAGGATCTGCGTATACGCCCCTTCGGTGAGCCTTCGAATGGCGGCACAGGTCTCGAATCCGTCCATCTCCGGCATGAGGACGTCCAGGAGGACGAGATCGGGATTTTCGGAGCGGAAGAGGGGGAGGGCACGGCGGCCGTTCTCCGCCTCGATCACGTCGAAGCCGACCTTCATGAGTGCCGCACCCATGGATATCCGCAGAGAGTTGTCGTCATCGACGACCAGCGCCAGCGGATTTCTTTTCGCCCGTCTGTCAATCATATGCAATCGCTCTCCCGTTGCAAGGCCCCCTTGACCCTCAAAAACTCGGATTCGATGGCCGAGACGAGGCGGGCCGCGTCTTCACCCGAATTGTTTCTGCACTCCATCTCGAGATCCCTGCTGATCTCGGAGAGCCCGAAGGCCCCCACGTTGGCGCTGCTCGACTTGAGGCTGTGGGCGGAGCGCCGCAGGACCTCCCCGTCGTTCACCGAAAGGGCCTCCTGCAACCGCGACACAAGGGGCTCCGAATCGGCCAGATAGGCATCGATCACCCGTTTCACGACACTCGGCTCTCCCTGCACCTGGAGTTCTTCCAGTGCGCTCAGCACGCTCCGGTCGATGGGGGATGATGTGCTTTCCTCCTCTTGTGCCGGGAGCTCCGCCTTTTCCGCTGACACAGCCGACCCGCCGTCGAACCAGCGCTCGAGGACGGCCAGAAGCTGGTTGAGCATAAAGGGTTTGCTCAGATAATCGTCCATCCCGGCGGACAGGCACTTATCACGGTCCTCCTCGAGGGCATGCGCCGTCAGTGCAACGATGGGGAGCCTCCTTTCAAGCCCCTTCCCCCGCTCCAGACCGCGGATCGCGGCCGTGGCCTGGTACCCGTCAAGGATGGGCATCTGGCAGTCCATAAAGACAAGATCATACTCCTCCCCCGACCGGGCGACGACATCGACGGCCTCCCGCCCGTTGGCGGCAAGAGATACGCGGCAGCCGAACGCCTTGAGCATGGCCTCGGTAACCTCCCGGTTCGTCGCGTTATCCTCCGCCACGAGGACATGGACATCGAATCGCGGTCCTCCCCCGGCGGTACTGTGCCGGACGGCAGGGCGTCCCGATCCGTTACCCGGGCTGTGCCCGATCACCTTGATCAGGGCGTTGTAGAGATCGGACTGGCGGATCGGTTTTGTCAGATACGCCAATATGCCCCTCTCCTTGGCCGCCCGGGCATCACCGTGCACCCCCACCGAGGTGAGCATGACCACACGGACCCCGGCAATGGCGGGATCCGCCTGTATCCTCTGGGCGACATCGAGTCCCCCCATGTCGGGCATGTCCATATCGAGGAGGACCAGATCGAAGGGCTCCTGTTCCTGCCGGGCGCGGGCCAGCTTCTCCAGCCCCTCCTTTCCTCCGGCGGCCGTATCGTAGTCCATCCCCCACGAGGCCGTCTGCCGTTCGAGAATCTCCCGGTTCGTCGCATTATCGTCGACAATCAGGACCCTGAGTCCGTGCAGCCTGGCCACGTTGGGGAGGGTCTCCCTGTGATCGGTCTCCGGGCTCCTCTCAAGATCCACGGTGAAGGAGAAGGTCGAGCCCTTGCCCTGCTCACTCTCGCAATCCAGTACACCTCCCATCAGTGAGATCAGTTCCCGGGAGATCATCAGCCCGAGCCCCGTCCCCCCGTATTTGCGGGTTGTGGACCCGTCGATCTGGGAAAAGGGCCGGAAGAGTTTCCGGCGGTCCTCCGGGCTGATCCCGACACCGGTATCCACGACCGATGCACTGAGGGTTACCATCCCGTTATCCCGCTCCTCGGTTGAAACCCGTATGACGACCTCGCCCTTTTCCGTAAACTTGACCGCATTGCCGACGAGGTTCGTGAGGACCTGACGGAGCCGCATGGGGTCCCCCTTGAGGAAGATATCCGTTTCCTCCGGGATGATGGCGGCGAGCTCGATCCCCTTGGCATGGCTCCGGGAACCGAACAGATTGGCGACATCCTCGATCAGCAGCTGCAGGTTGAAGGGGATGCTTTCCATATCGAGTTTGCCCGCCTCTATCTTCGAAAAATCAAGAATATCATTGATGATTGCCAGGAGCGATTCGCCCGAGCTCTGGATGGTCCTTGCAAACCGGAGCTGTTCCTCGGCAAGATCCGTCTCCAGCAGCAGCTCAGCCATCCCCAGGACGCCGTTCATCGGCGTGCGTATCTCGTGGCTCATGTTCGCCAGAAACTGGGATTTCACACGGCTGGCTTCTTCCGCCTCTCCCCTGGCCTTTTCGAGGTGAACCACCATATCCTCCAGGTCGCTCTTGGCCTTCGAGAGATCGCGGGTGCGGGCCTCCACCATCTCTTCAAGGCCCGAGCTGTATTCCTGCAGCGCCTCGTCTCTGGCCCGGATCTCGCTGACCATGTTGTTGAAACAGTTGATCAGGGTGCCGAACTCGTCGTCGCGCTGCTGTTCTATCCGGACGTCATAATTCTTTTCCCCGGCCACCGCGATCATGGACTGTATCACCTGGGACAGCGGATCGGTAAAGAGCTTCTGCACCCGCTTTGACAGAAAGATCAGAATGGCGAAGGTGATGATCACGATGACCGCAATGAGGAGGTAATAATCGTTCAGCCTGCTGTGCAGCTGCCGCATATCGTCGACCAGATGGATGGCGCCGGCCAGGGTGTCGTGCACGAGGACGGGCCGCACGACATGCAGATGGCCCTCGGACATGTAAGTGATAAACCCCCTCTCCCGCACTTCCCGCAGGATTGCCGCCAGGTCCGGGTAGACGGCACCGAGCTCGGCGATCAGGGCATCCGGATCGACTCCGTCGCGGTTGTACCGGCTGTAGGGATTGCCCTCTTTGTCATACAGGGCCGCAACGGCGATCCCGGGTTTGACGGACAGGGAGGCCAGATTCTCCCGGGCGGCCTGCTCGTCGTTAAACGACATGGCGGCCCCGGTGTTCAGGGCGACCACATCGGCCATGGAAGAGAGTTCCTCCACAAGGGCCCTTTCGATATTCCCCCCCTCGCTGATGATCAGCACCGCAGCTGCCATAAACAGGATGAGTGAGGAAATGATCCCCAAGAGAAGAAACAGCTTTTTCTGGATCGAAAGGTTGCCAAATCGCGTCATTGCATACCTCCTGTGTATCTATCGCCCGAAAGGACCGCCAGATTCAGAAGCCGGGAGCTGAGCTTTATGTGCTGCTGCCAGACCTTCTTGGGATCAATCTCAAACCGGAGCCGACCCTCTTGTACGAAAAACCTGATCATGCCGCCACGTCTGATAAACTCCTCAGTCTCGCCGATCGTGAGAACGGGCCTGTCCTTGACCGCCATGAATATGTTCGGCAGGGAGGAACGATCAATATCCCTGCCGACAAAAACGGCGTTACACCCTTCGCAATCATCGGCCTTGCGCACGAACCGGACATGGAGCAGACGGGCGCCGACCTTCTTACCCTCAAGAGCCCGAAAGGCCGACTCAAGGGTCCTGTCCCCCGCCACACAGAGCCTGCACGGAGCGTCGGCCCCGGCAAATGACTCATCCGGCCACTGGGTAAACCGAACGAAATTGAGGACGAAAGCCGCCTTGACCCGGTACTCATCCATGGGTTGTGCCGGGATCTCCACCGCCCCGAAGAAGACCGGCAGCAGCAAGGAAATTCCGAAAACGAGTGACCGGCCGATGGGATACATTCTGTCCCGGAACCTTTCCATGAACAATTCCTAAAAACGGTAGGTCACCGTACCGTATACCCGCCGCTCGATCTCGGTGGGCCGCGTGAAGTTCTCCTGGACGAATTCCAGATGATCGCCATTCAACAGATCCTGACCGACGACGGCCAGTTCAACTCCTGCGACGGGACGCCAGGCAAGGCGCAGGTCGAGAGTCATATAGGCATCTATCGGGTATGGGTCTGTCACATAAATCCTGTCAACACCGTCGACATACCGGACCCAGATATCGAGATCGAGATCCTTTCGCAGATTGACGGCCGTCCGTAAGGATACCGTGTGTGTCGGCTCTTCACCGACCATTTCCCCCTCTTCCATGTCACTGTCGAGATAGGTATAGGCAAGATCGAACTTCAGCCAGTCCACTGCCTGCCACGTCCCGGACATCTCTGCCCCGGAGGTGCGGGCCGAAAAGGTGTTCGTAAAGCGGAGAATCTGCTCGAGGTAGGTCCCCCGGAATACGGTGTTTTCCAGATACGTCCTCCTCAGATTATCGTAATCATGATAAAAAGCCGTTATGTCTGCCGAGAATTTCCTGGATGCCATAAAACGGTAGCCCAGCTCGTAGGCCGTCAGTTCCTCGGTATCGAAGCCCGGATTCCCGGCGACGGTGACCGCCACAGGGAGGGGAGAAGGACCGGGGGGCACGACGGCATTGAGAAGGGTCCCGTCCTGTTCCACCCGGGACGGGGTCCGGGTCGCCCGCGATATAGCCGTCCACAGGCGATGGCCGCGGTGCGGAGCCCAGAGGAGCCGGGCGGTCGGTTGAACTTCGTATCCGCTGTAGTCATTATGTTCGAACTTTGATCCCAGCGTCAGCCACACCCGCTTGGGCGAGATCTCGATCTCATCCTGGAAAAACAGGCTGTACAGAGCGTCGCTGCTGCTGGCGGGATCGATCACCAGGACCGAGCTGTCAGTAAAATCGTCATGGGTATGGTAAAAACGCCCCCCCCAGACGATGTCATGCCGTCCCCTTTTCAGGTGATGCTGAAAGCTCAGATCAAAGCTGTCCCGCTCTTCTTCTTCCCAGGTCTCTTTACGGACGGTCCGGTCGTAATAGGCCTGCACCTCAAACTCCGAGGTGCGAGAGAGTGTTTTCTGCCAGCGGGCGAGCAGGTTGCCGCCCGACACCGTGACATCATCCTCCACCGCCAGGGAATACGGGGCCGCCGTCGACTGGAGGTCGATCCGCTGGTCGATTCCCCCCTGATACATGTCTCCCTGCACGGTAAAGCTGTCGGTGGCGCCCGCACGGGAATCCAGGCGGAACCCGCTTCGCAGCATACCCCAGTCATCGCCGGCATCGTCTCCCGTCCGGGTCACAAACTGATCCCGCTTGAAACCCTTGGCATACAGGCGCCCGTAGGTTCCCTCTTTCAGGGAGGCCCCGTAACGGGCGGAGACAAACCCCTGTTCCTCGGTGCCGCCCCCCATGCTCACCAGGCCGCCCTGCGTGTCCGCCGTGTGTTTGGTGATGATATTGATCACGCCGTTGACCGCATTGGCTCCCCAGATCGAGGCCCCCGGACCGCGGATAACCTCGATGCGCTCCACGTCTTCCAGCATCACATCCTGGACCTCCCAGTAGACGCCGGAGAAGGAGGAGGTGTACACACTGCGTCCGTCAATGAGGACCAGCAGCTTATCGTTAAAGCGGCTGGCACCGCCGCGGCAGTTCACCGCCCATTTATTGGAATCGATCCGTGCTACGTTCATCCCGGGGACCATGCGCAGGGCATCCGCGATGCTGGTGACGCCGGATCGTCTCAGGTCTTCGTTCGAGATGACAAAGACGGCGGCGGCACTGTCCGAGAGGTTCTGTTCCCTCTTGTTGACCGAGGTCACCTTGATGGACATCAGCTCTTCGATGCTTATACGGGTCAGATCCAGCTCTTCGGCACAGAGAGAGGCGGGACGGCAGAGAGCCGCTCCGACCGCAAACGAAAGCGCCGATGCGATCAATGCGGCATGGAAGATGATAGTGTTGCGTCGTGTCGATACGGACATATGGCACCGGTGTTTCTTCTCGTCCCTGGGTAAGCAGAACTCGACCTCGAAGAGGCGCGCACGGGCCCTGAAAACCGTTACCACGCCGGTGAAATCTCATATCCGGTCGATACGGAGAGGTCGTGAGTTCTTATTCGGGATATCGACACACCGGGGGTTTTCTTTAGAGATTTGAGGAAAACTTTTGAGAAAAAAATGACAGAAAATGTTGATGCGGTGGCGGGGCTTCGGGACCCGTGTTCCACCGGGCGGTTCAGTACCCCCTTTCGAGATCGACCACACTCTCCATTGCACCGGACCCGGTGAGGTAGACCTCCAGGTTGTGG
>JAFGSH010000266.1 GCA_016934695.1 Deltaproteobacteria bacterium | reverse complement strand
TACACCTACGACGCCAACGGCAACCTGCTCTCCGGTCCCGACTTCACCGATCTGGGCGCCGTCGCCGCGCGCTCCTCGATCACCTACAATGCCGACAACATGCCGACGCAGGTCGTCCACAGCGCCGGGGGGACGGCGGTATTTACCTACAGCGGTGAGGGGAGGCGCGTCAAGAAGGCGGTCTCCGGAGGGAGCACCACCTACTACATCAGCGAGGGCTACGAGGTGATCGACGCCTCCGCCGTGACGTACGTCTTCGCCGGGACCCTCAGGATCGCGAAGGTCACCGCCGCGGGCGCCCTCTATTTCCACAAGGACCACCTGGGCAGCTCCACGGTGATGAGCGACGGGACGGGGATCGGGAGTGTCGAGACCACCGAGTACCTCCCCTTCGGCTCCATGCGGGCTCACACGGGGAGCACCCTCACCGCCTACAAGTTCACCGACCAGGAGCTGGACGCCGAGACGGGGCTCTACAACTACAAGGCCCGTCTCTATGATCCCGTCATCGGACGCTTCATTTCCCCCGACACGGTCATCCCCGGTTTGTACAACCCCCAGCACCTGAACCGCTACAGCTACTGCCTCAACAACCCCCTGGCCGTAATTCCGGGGACACAATACTAAATTATTGACAATGGGTGTCGGACAGAGCATTGTTTATGCATGGCACGGATGGCACGCATAGTCGTTCCCGGGTATCCGCATCATATAACGCAGCGCGGGAACCGCAGGCAGGCAACCTTTTTCCGTGATGACGACTACAGGCAGTACATCGACCTGATTCGGGGCAGGTCCTCCGTCGCATGCCATCAGTATAAACATTCTTGACGATCGGTCTTTATTTGGTATTATATACGGACTGGAGGTGATCAGATGGGTATATTAGAGGATATTAAACCAGTCACGTATTTAAAATCTAAGGCCGCAGATCTCTTGAACCAGATAAACAAGACTCACCGTCCTGTCATTATAACTCAGAACGGGGAACCCAGAGCGGTTCTCCAAGATCCTAAAAGCTATGAAGATATGCGGAATGCTATCGGCTTGTTGAAACTGATTTCGCAGGGTGAGCATGATGTGCGAAGCGGCCGGGTGAAGGCACAGGAGCGAGTTTTCGAAGATCTTGAACATTCATTGAAAGCAAAGCTGAAATGACTTCAGGGTACAAAGTTATTTGGGCCGATGCGGCAGAAAATGATTTGACGGATATTATCAAGTACATCGCAGGGGACAGCCCTCAAGATGCCTTGCACATATTAAGGAAAATACGGCAACAGGCATCCCACCTCTACACGCTGCCCGAAAGAGGCAGAATCGTTCCGGAGCTTCAAGACCAGGGTATCATGCAATACAGGGAACTTGTCATCTCACCCTGGAGATTGATTTACAGGATACATGAACGGACGGTATATGTATTATCCGTCATCGATTCACGCCAGAATGTTGAAGACATCTTACTGAAAAGATTTGTTGGGAAAGAATAGAGCTCGAATTCCGGGGATCATGCAATTCCTTTCTTGAAATCGAGGCTGGTATGATTTATTATCATACCGGAGGTGACAAGAATGGCAGCTTCGAAAATAGCGATTACATTAGAAAGCAGCCTGGTGGAGAAACTCGATATGCTCGTGAAGTCGAATGTTTTTCCAAATCGGAGCAAGGCTGTTCAGGAAGCGGTGGCGGAGAAATTGAAGCGCATGGAAAGGAGTCGCTTGGCTCGAGAGTGCGCTAAGCTTGACCCCGCGTTTGAACAGGCTTTGGCGGAAGAAGGTTTCACATCGGAGCTGGAAGAATGGCCGGAATATTGAGGGGCGACATCTACTGGGCCGATTTAAATCCGGCAGTTGGAAGCGAACAGGGCGGGATGCGCCCTGTTCTCATTCTAAGCCACGACGTTTTTAATGAAAGATCGGGGACTGTTATCGTTGCGGCCTTAACAAGCCAACCGCAGAAGGCCGGATATCCTCTGACATTTGAACTTGCAAGCACACGGCTTCCCAAAAAATCCTGGGTGAAGATCAGCCAAATCCGGACCCTTTCCGTAAAGCGAATCCGCAGAAAGATTTCAAGGGTATCTGAGGAGGAAATCGCCGCCATAATCGAAGGACTGAATGAAATCCTCGGTGGTTAGTCCAGAGGGACTGGGGGAGAAAAGGGGGCAGATGTAATTTCCTCTTCTAGGCGGTGGCGAGGTCCGTCCGGCGGTCGGGTTCCGGGAAGAGGGGGACGAGTCCCCAGGCCGCGCGCGCCTGGTTGCACCGCATGAGTTCCTCGATACCGGCGCGCCAGACGCCGTTTTCGAAACGGATCCCGAAGTTCCGGCAGGGGCTCGGCCTCCGGTCGTAGATCGCGCAACGGACCGCACTGCCGATCTCTCCTTCGAGAGCGATACACCGGGGGCGGCTTCGATTCGTCCCTTTCATGCAGAGCCGGAATCCCGCCAGGCGGTCCGTCAGTTCCGGGGGGACGACCCCGCCGCTCTCCCCGTCCGCCTCGCGCCAGTAGAAGGAGACCCTGAAGGCGGCGCAGCAGGCCCCGCAGGACAGGCAGGGGTTGTCGGAAGAGGCGAAGGCCTCCACCATTAAAGTCTGTTCTGACGGATGGACGATCGTTGGCACCTGCGACACCCCCGCAATCGTATCTTCTCACGGAAAGCGGGAGGGATTGTACGCCGAAACCGGCGGCTGTCAAGGGGATTCTTTCAGGGTAATGCAGTGAAGCCGGTCTGTTCTCTTTTCTTTTAGATTGCGTCCGGGGCGGCAAGAAGCACGAGTGTCGCTATTCGAGGATTTTGTTGTCCTTCACGAGCCTGTCGACGGCGCGGTGCAGGTCGGCCAGGGTGCCGTCGTTTGCGATGGTGTACTGCGCCTGCCGCCCCGCCTCTTCGACGTGGAAGAGTTTCTCCTCCTTCCGGTCCAGGGCTAGGAACTGCTCGTAGCTCTGGGGGTCGCGCTCTTCCCCCCGGGCGACCATCCGCTCGTAGCGCTGCTTTGGGTCGGCCATGGCGACGCGGATCAGGACGAAGTCATTCCCGAAGGACTCCCTCAGGATGGTGACGTCGGCCAGCGACCGTATCCCGCTGATCCCCGCGGTCTGATTCTCTTCTCTCTTAATCCGCTCGGCCAGGAGCCTGACGAAACATCCCTCGCCCCGCTCGCGGAACCACCGCTCCGAGATGGCGCGCAGGTTGTCCCGCGTCGCCTCCATCCCCTCCTTCGCGGCGATTTTCCGCACCATGTCGCCGGTGGAGAAGAAGGGGACGCCACAGGCGGCCTTGAGGTACTTGAGGACCTCGTCCTTCCCCGAACCGTTCTGACCGACGGCGCCGATGACCTTCATGATAAATTCCTCCTTGGAATGAGCGGGGTGCAGAAACGAAAATCCCCGCCCGCGGCTGCGAGCGGGGATTCCGCATGCTCTTGCTGTGTATGAATTTACACCTCGGCGTCGCACCGCAGGCAGCGTGACGCCTCCTTGATGGCCGTCTCGATGTCGTAACCGAGCTCCACCTCGTCGAAGTTGGTCTTCCGCTTCGCGGGGTCCATCTCCGGCATGGCGGCCATGGGCTGTTCGGTCGTCTCTTCGTCGATCTCGAAGGGGATATCGATCT
>JAFGSH010000265.1 GCA_016934695.1 Deltaproteobacteria bacterium | reverse complement strand
GGGTTGATACCGGAGGCCCTCGATGAAATTCGAAAAAGCCTCCAGGACGCGGTCGACAAACTGGAAAAGGTCATGGACCGTTTGAAGAAAACGGCCCCGTGAACAATCGAGGCGCCGGTTCCGTCGGCCTTTCCGGGAGAGAAGGGCCTGCGCCCGGAACGATAGCGGGCAGGATATAACAACGGTGTCATCTCCGCCGAAGGCGCCACGTTCAGATCGCTTATTCCGAGAAGCGCCCTCTTCGACCTGGAGATCGGCGTTACCCAGGCAGAGGCTCATGTTGTTTTTTCGGATTTACCCGTCGAATGCCTGTTTGTTATCGATTGATTGCGGGGAATAAGGGGCTGAGGTTGACAGTATACCTTCTCCCTCGTTGAGTTAATCACACTATAAACAAACGGGCGTTACCCCTGTCTTCCTGCAGCGGCGTTTTCTGTTTTCATTTTTCATGAATTACGGTAGGATTGCACCACGATCTGGAAAATATCAAAGGTTCCAACGGAGATTATCGTGTCGATTGTTCGAAGCGCGCTCTCCATACTTCTCGGCTTTGCGGTGCTTCTATGCGGCGGCTGCGCCACCCTGCATCACGCCGAACCCATTGACGTAATCATGGCCGATGTTGAACCGCTTCAAGGCCAGGGGCTGGAGCTGCGAATGCTCGTCAAGCTGCGGATTCAAAATCCCAATGACGTGCAGTTCGACTTCAACGGTGTGTCGGTCCGGATGGACGTACAAGGCAAGCCGTTCGCTTCCGGTGTGAGCGACGCCGCCGGCAGCGTGCCGCGTTTCGGCGAGACGATCGTCAGCGTCCCCGTGAGCATTTCGATGTTCAGCATCGCGCGCCAGACCATGGGCGTCATAACCAACGAATACCGCGGGAAGCTCGAGTATGAGATGACGGGGAAACTCGCCGGACCGGCATTCGATAGCGTCCGTTTCAATTCGAAAGGGGTTTTTACACTGCCTTCGGAACTCTTCGAGGGCGGCAAGTGATTGGCCAATCTGGGGACACCTTACCTATTTTAGCTCGACAGAAACCAGTGTGGCTTCACCATGGTAGCCACCACACTACGCCCCCACTAATCCAGACTACCCACAAAACACAAAAGCTCCATCTCTCGCTGTGAGAAACAGGGCTTTGATGATCGGACCATAATCCCCCTTTGGTTACAGCCGTTCATAAGCAAATCAAAATATAAAGACCAAAAACTATTAACCCACTAACCCCATGATATTATTTTGTCAAGGAATTCTGCGGCGGGCTTTCAAGCGGCAATCCGTGATTTTCTTCCTAGATTCATTTGAAGACTTGAAGGTTGAGGTTCTCGCCTTCAAGAGATATACTGCGCCAAGCGTCGAAGGACAGGCAGCGAAATTGTTCGGCGGAGAATGATTCGGGGGAAGCTCCCCCGGGGAGGTGGCTGATGAAGGCGGTCAAGTGGGTATCCATCGGTATCATCGCGCTGATCGTGATCGTGATCGGCGCCCTGCTCGTCATCCCCCTGTTTGTGGATGTCCAGAAATACAAGCCCTACATAGAGCAGCAGGTATCCCAGGCGACGGGCTGTCCCTTTTCCATCGGAGGGGAGCTCAAGCTCTCCCTCTTCCCCTCGGCGGGGGTCGCCTTTTCCGATCTTCACCTGGGCAACCCGCCGGGATTCACGGAGAAGGACCTGCTGGCGATCGAATCCTTTGACGTGAAGGTGAAATTCATGCCCCTCCTGTCGGGGGAGGTGCACGTCGAACGCTTTATCATGGACGGCCTGAAGGCGGCCCTGGAGAAAGACAGGGACGGGAGAGGGAATTGGGAAGCCGTGGGGAAACCCTCGGCCGCGGCGCCGCCGGCAGAGACAAAAGCGGAGAAGCCGGAATCCGGGGGAGGCCCCCTCGCCGGGCTTCCCGTCAGGAGCATCGCCGTCGGCGAGCTGAAGGTTTCGAACGCCGGCCTTTTGTGGATCGACCAGGCCGCGGGGGAGCGGCGGGAGATCAGGGACCTGATGCTCGAACTCAGGGATGTGTCCCTCGATCGTCCCATCCGGATCATGCTCTCCGCGAAGCTCGACGGGAACCCCCTCCAGCTTGACGGAACGGCGGGTCCCCTGGACGCGGCATTAGGAGGGGGGAGCGTTCCCCTGGATATGGCGGTCAAGGCATTCGGGGAGGTCGCCCTGACGGTGAAGGGCACGGTGAGTCACGTGCTGCGGCAGCCGGCCTTCGACCTGGCCGTGGAGGTTGCCCCCTTTTCACCGCGCAAGCTGGCGGGCGCACTGGGGCGGGAATTTCCCGTGGCCACCGCCGACCCTACCGCCCTCACGAAGGTGAGTCTAAAAACCACTGTGAAAGGGAACCCGGCGAGCCTGTCCCTGACCGACGGCATCATGGAACTGGACCAGTCCAGGATCGTCTTTTCGGCGCGGGCGAAGGATTTCGCCAGACCCGACGTGACGCTCAGGATGAATATCGACCGGATCGATGTGGACCGGTATCTGCCCCCGGCCGCCGCGTCGGAGGAACCTACGGGGGACAAGTCCCCCTCTCCGATGCCGACTGCGTCAAAGAAACCGGCAGGGGACAAAACCGCTTCTTCAACACCTCCTGCGCCAAAGGAATCGGTAGCCGGGGATAAGCCCGCCTCTTCGACGCCCCCCGCCCGTGAACAGAAAAAGATAGATTACGGACCGCTCCGGAAGCTGGTGGTGGACGCGGAACTGCGGGCGGGCGAGATCAAGGTCATGGGCGCGCGTGCCCGGGACGTGGTGATGAGAATACAGGGAAGGGATGGCGTGTTCACCGTGGATCCCTGCGCATTGAAGGCCTACCAGGGGAGCATCGACGCACGGGCGGACCTGGATGTGCGGGCGGACAGGCCGAAAACCGGCGTGAATATAGACATGGCCGATGTCATGGCGCGCCCCCTTCTGAATGACCTGATGCAGAAGGATTTTCTGGAGGGAACGACGTGGGCGCACATCGCCCTCACCATGGAAGGCGATGACCCCGATACCATCAAGAGAACCCTGAACGGAGAAGGCACGCTCCATTTCACGGACGGGGCCATCGTCGGGATCGATCTGCCCGGCATGGTGCGCAACGTGAAGGCGGCCTTCGGGGCGGAGAAACCGGCTGAGAAACCCAAGACCGACTTCAGTGAGCTTGCGGCCCCGTTCACGATCAAAAGCGGCGTCGTGACCACCTCCGGGACGAGGCTGGCCTCTCCGCTCCTGCGCGTGGCCGCCGCGGGGAAGGCCGATCTGGTCAACGAGACCCTGAACCTGCGCGTGGAGCCCACAGTGGTGGCAACCCTCAAGGGCCAGCAGGACACGAAAGAGCGCTCCGGCCTCACGATCCCGGTGCTGATTACGGGCACCTTCTCGTCCCCCCGCTTCGCCCCGGATCTGAAGGGCCTCCTCGAAACGAAGATCAGGGATACGCTGAAGGCGCCGGAGCAGATCACGGATATCCTCACGGGCGGGGATGCGGGAAAAGAGCCCCTCCCCGCGGCGGATCCGGAGAAGGTCATCAAAGGAGTCCTCAAGGGGCTCTTCGGGAAATAGGGGAATAATCGGGGCGGGAGTGGAGGCGCTTGGTTTTCAGTCCCCCTTTTTAGGACATACGAGGGAGCGGAGCCAGCCCGATACCGTATTTCCTCCCATCCGCTCCCGGTCGAGCTGTTGGAATCGCCTCGCCAGGTCATCGGGGTCGGAGAGCCAGTCGGCGCGCGTTGTGAACCGCCGCCTCCTGTCGAGCTTCTTGACAACGACGGCCGGATTGCCGGCGGCAATCACATCGGGGGGAATATCCTTCGTGACGACCGCTCCCGCTCCGATGATGCTGTTGTCGCCTATGGCCACCCCCTTGCCGACGATCGCGCTGTCCCCGATCCAGACGTTGTTCCCGATCCTCACCGCCGCGGCCTGCCCCACCGGCCGGCTGCGGTCGTACACCCCGTGCCAGTCGGAATCGGTGATGAAGGCGCCGTGCGCCATCATGCAGCTGTCCCCGATGGTGATCTCCGTGGCTGCGCTGATCCGGACGCCGGGACAGATCAGACAGTAATCTCCGATCCGTATCGCCCCCTCCTCGCCGGGACTCGTCCATACGGTCAGGCGCACCCGCTTATCCGGGGCGGCGATGACGTGGGCGCACTCCCCCAGGAAGACCGGTCCACCGAATATCTCGACGTACCAGGGTTTCATGAAGGTGCATCTCTTGCCAAGGTGTTCGAACTGGGGACGCAGAAAGCGGTCCGCATACCACTTCTGGAACCTGATATCCCACTGCTTGAGAGCGTAGGGACGGTGGTCTCTCCTCACGGGATCTCTCCTCCGATCCGCTCCACGGAGTAATGTTCGGGACGGGGTTCCTCAGGGCACCCGATCTCCCTGTCCTTCCAGAAGGCGTGGCTGAACAGGCAGCTCGCGGGTGTCAGGCCGTTGAGCGCATCGTAGGCCAGGAGAACGGCGGCGGCCGTCCAGGAGGTCCGCTCCTCGGGCCATATGACCGAGTCGGGGAAGGTAACCCCCATCCAGTACGATCCGTCGTCGTACCGTTTCCCCTCGAGGTAGCCGAAGACGAGCCGGGCCTCTTCGAACCGTTCAACGGCCGCAAGCGCCAGGACCAGTTCGGAGGTCTCCGCCATCGTGGCCCAGGGGCGGTCCGAGACGCAGCGGACTCCCCAGCCGGGTTCCACGAATTTGCCCCAGGATTTATCGATCCGTTTGTGGGCCTCGGCTCCGGTAACGGCGCCGCACAGGACGGGATAGTACCAGTCCATGGAGTAGCGCGATTTGATCATGTTGAAGTGATTGGGGAGGGTGCGGATGGCATTTCCCAGCCGTTCGAGCGCCTCCTGCCAGTCGGGACGATCCTCTCCCAGCCGCGAGGCGATGGCCAGGGCGCATTTGATGCTCATATAGATGGAACTGGAACCGGTCAGGAGGGCCATCCGGTCCACGGCGCCGCCGGCATCGGTCGACCAGTATATCTCGCCCGTCGGGGCCTGGAGGCCGAGGGCGTAATCGATGCCGGCACTGACGGTCGGCCACATATCCCGGAGGAAGGCGCGATCGTTCGTGATCAGGTAGTGATGGAAGACCCCCACCGCCATATAGGATGAAAAATTGGCGTCCTTTCTCCGGTCCTCCGGGACGCCGTCGCGAACGGCCGCCCACCAGCTCCCGTCGTCGAGCTGCGTCCGTTTCATCCATTCATAGGCGCGCCGTGCCTCATCGATATATCCGGCGACGGCGAGGCCCATGGCGCTCTCGATATGGTCCCACGGATCCGTCTTTCCCCCTTCGGACCATGGAATCTCTCCGCTTTCCCTCTGCAATCCGGCGATAAACGAGCCCATTTCCCGGCAATCAACGAATTGCCCCACGATTCTCTGCGAAAGGTTCAGCTTCAATTCCATGTCGTCATCCTTTTCTGAGGTAAAAGACTATGCTCTTGGCTATCAGGGGATTCAACATCCTGTCCAGTCCCCTGGTCAGAGGGGGATGTTTCATGATGTCCCACTCGAGAAATCTCTTGTAGAGATTGACCCACCGGGACGTCTCCTTTTTGTGGCCCACGATGCACTTCAGCCACCAGTACGGCGCGTGGAGGGCGTGTTTGTAGCGGACCCGCCAGCAGCGCGCCCCCGCATCCTCCAGCAGCGAGAGCATCTCCCCCTTGGTGTATATCCGTATGTGGCCCCCCGGCTCGTTGTGATAGGCCGATGAAAGCGCCCAGCATATGCGCTCCGGGAGAAAACGCGGCACGCTGACCACCAGATTCTTCCCCGGCTTCAGGACCCTGACCAACTCGGCGACGGCGACCCGGTTCGCGGGGATGTGCTCCAGGACCTCAGAACAGATGACCGCGTCGAAGGTCCCGTCCCGGAACGGCAGGCGGGTGGCGTCGGCCTGCGACAGCATCCACGAACGACCGCCGCCGTCCATGTTGCCCAGGATAAACGAGGCCTTGCGGAGGTCTTCCATATTCAGATCGACGCCGACGACGTCCGCCCCCAGGGTCCTGAATACCTCGCAGGCGTGGCGGCCGGCGCCGCACCCGGCATCGAGGATGCGGTCTCCCGGCCGGATGTCGAGCAGTTCGAAATCAGCGGTGAGCATCGATCGCTTCCCGATACACGTCGACGGTCTTCTGCGCCGCGTGTTTCCACGTAAAGGCACCTTTCACCCGATTGAGTCCCGCCTCCCCCAGCCGGCGGCGCCGTTCCGGATCATCGAGGAGAGAGACGATGGCCTCCTCCAGCGCCCCGCTGTCGGCGGTCGGGACGAGGACGCCCGCATCCCCCACCACCTCGGGCAGCGCTCCCCCGACGGTGCTGATCACCGGCACACCGCATGCCATGGCCTCCCCGGCCGGCATCCCGAACCCCTCGTACAGGGAGGGGATCACGGCCATCGTGGCCCGTGCGTAGTAGGAGGCGAATTCCTCGTACTCGATGCGTCCCGTGAACCTGACGCAGTCCCGTATGCCCAGCTTCCCGACGAGTCCTTCTATGACGCCGTTCTTCTTCGGCGCCCCTATCACGGTCAATCCTATCTTCCGTCTCTTTCGTATCGATGCGACGGCATCGAGGAGAAACTTGAGCCCCTTGAGGGGGGTGTCCGCGCTGTTGGTCACCAGGATCTGGTCATCGGAGCGCCGCACGTGCGGGAGAGGGTAGAAGAAGTCCGTGTTGATCCCGTTGGGGACGACCCGGAACCGGCGGCTCGACGTCCCGAAATCCTTGCTGATGTCCCGCTTCGAACACTCCGAGACGGTGATGATATGGGAGAGGCGGCGCGAGACGCGCTTCTGCATGCCGAGGAAGGAATACCACCTCCATGTCTTGAATTTCTTGAACAGGGAGGGGGTGGATTTGAGCTCCACATCCCGGTCGACGGTGATCGGGTGGTGGATGGTCGCCACGGTGGGAAAGCCGAGACGGGGGATGCCCAGTATCCCGTACGAGAGGCACTGGTTGTCGTGCACGATGTCGTAGCGCGGCCTCGTTCTCCGGAAATAATTATAGGCCCTCAGGCCGAAGGTGAAGGGCTCCGGGAATCCCCCCGACGAGACGCCGATGAGTTCCATCTGATTGATCGGGGATCGGAGCAGATCGCCGTAGCTCGCCGGCCTGAAGAGATGCTGAGGGTTATACAGGTCGAGGTTCG
>JAFGSH010000264.1 GCA_016934695.1 Deltaproteobacteria bacterium | reverse complement strand
CTGCAGTTTCACAAGGCCCTCATCTCCGTCTGGGATTTCATCAATCTGACGAACCGGTACATCGTGGAACAGGAGCCATGGGTCCTGGCCAAAGATCCGGCTGGCCGGACGCGCCTGGACACGGTTATATACACCATACTGGAGGCCCTCCGCGTCATCGCCGTGCTGCTCGTCCCTTTCATGCCCGATTCCGCAGGGGACATCCTGCGGCGGCTGGGGATTGAGGATGTGGAATCGCAGGATTTTGAGAGCGTTCGCGCATGGGGCGGTCTTCCGGTGGGAGTGTCGGTGACCCGCGGCGAATCCCTCTTCCCCCGGGTGGAATACCAGAAACCGGAGGAAGTGCCCGCGAATGTCCTGACCGACGTAAAGGAACAGATATCATTCGAAGACTTCGAAAAGGTCGATCTGCGTGTGGCGCAGGTGATCGCCGCGGAGCGGGTCAAGAAGTCGGACAAGCTGCTGAAGCTGAAGATCGACGCGGGTGAGGAGCGGACCATCGTCGCGGGGATCGGCGAACAGTATCGTCCCGAGGACCTGGTGGGGAAGAAGATAGCCGTTGTGCTGAACCTGAAGCCGGTAAAGCTGATGGGGGTGGAGTCACACGGCATGCTCCTGGCGACGGAGGCGGAGGGCACGGTTTCCCTGGTCTCGTTCGATGGAGATCCCGCCGTCGGCGCACCTATCAGTTGATGGGGCATGCAGGCCCGATTCCGCCATTCCCTTCTCGGCGCGTCCTTTTCATACCCTCGTGATTGTTCATACAGGCAGGCTATGCGATTACATGCCGTACCAATCGTCCCGGCCCTTCTGTGGCTCCTGACCCTGCTTCTGATAGCGGGGTGCGGCCAGCGGCACCTCCCTTCCCGGGAGTATCGTCCACCGGCGCCGGAAAAGAAACTGGGCCGGATGGGCTACACCATCCAGGTCGGCGCCTTCGCCCAGGTCGAGAACGCCGCCCGGCTTGCCAGCCGTCTGAATAGCGACAATCTGGATGCCTATTACTTCCTCTACAAGCGGGGTTTGTACAAGGTGCGCTTCGGCAATTTCCCGACCAGAGAGCTGGCCGCCAGGGAAGCGGAAATCCTGAAGGGGATGGGGGTGATAGGCGAGTACTACATCGTCCGTCCGGAAGAATACGCCGTGACCAAGAGACTCCCCTTCGATGAACCCCTGTTCAGGGATGAGATTGTCAGGACGGCCAGGAGTTTTATTGGTGTCCCCTATCAATGGGGGGGAATATCCGCCGAAGAGGGATTCGACTGCAGCGGCCTCGCGATGGCCATCTACCGTCTCAACGGCCTGAACCTCCCCCGCACGTCCGGCCAGCAGTACGGGGCGGGCATGTCGGTCAGCCGGGAAGAACTGGCCAAGGGGGATCTGGTCTTCTTTGACACCCGCGGCAGGGGAGATATCTCCCATGTGGGGATCTATGTCGGGGAGGACCGTTTTATCCACGCACCGCGGACCGGCAAGACAGTGCGCACCAGCTCACTCCTGGATGCCTACTATCAAAAACGGTATATCGGCGCTAGGACATACCTGTGATCCCGAGGGATCAGGTCCCCTGCGACGTGAGCAGGGGGTTTTCTGAACGTTATTTTCTGTGAAGATATTTTCCCCTTGACCCAGGCCCTGTTTTCTTTTATGGTGAGGCGGCATCAGGGGGGTTCTTTCTTTCCTACTCTTGACAACATTGCGTCTTGCCCTCACGACTGTCCGGGTTCCTGCTGGGCATGGTACCCTTGGGGAAGAGGGTGAAATGAGCGAGGTGTCTCTATGGATATGAAGCGGGAATATTACGAGGACATTGAACTGTTCAGCAGCGGGACGATTCTCTTCTGGACGGTTGTTCTTCTCGTCGCGCTCGTGGCTGCGCCATTTTTCTTATCGACATACCATATTTATTTGTTCAACCTTATCCTCGTCCATGTTATCGTCGCCGTCGGTCTTAACATCCTTGTGGGTTCCACCGGTCAAATCGCCCTGGGTCACGCGGGATTTTTTGCCATCGGAGCGTATGTGACCGTGCTTCTGATGACCAAACTCCAGATACCTTTTTTTGCGGCCATTCTTATCGCTGCGTTTATCTCGGCCTTTTTCGGCTTTATCCTGGGACTCCCGGCCCTGCGGCTGGAGGGTCCCTATCTTGCGATCGCCACCCTCGCCTTCGGGCTGGCAATCATGCACGTCATCGGCCACACGAACCTCTTCGGGGGGCGGCAGGGTCTTATGGCCCCCGCCTTTGACATCGGGATTCCTCAGATGGGGTTGAGCTGGGTTCTCTCTTCGGAAACAGCCAAGTACTACCTGATTCTGATTGTCACCGTTATCATGGTGCTCCTGGCCATAAATATTTTGAAGACCAGGGCCGGCCGGGCCTTCGTGGCCATCCGGGACAGCGACATCGCCGCCGAAGTGATCGGCATCAACCTGACCATGTATAAAACCCTGGCCTTTGCCGTGAGCGCCTTTTACGCCGGCATTGCCGGAGGGCTCTTCGCCTTCGT
>JAFGSH010000263.1 GCA_016934695.1 Deltaproteobacteria bacterium | reverse complement strand
TGACAGGCCGCTTCGAATCGGGTACATGTTCTGACCAAGCTTTCAAAGTCGGGAACGAGTTATGGACAATACATCGTTATGTTTCCTACCGATTATCTTATGCTCAACGTGTAAGACCTATACATATTAATGCCTGCTTCCTGATCCGAACCAGGGCAGGAAAGCAGGCCATCCATCGAAGCAGTTTCCGTTATATTTTAAGAGTTTGAAACAGACCTTGCCCCTCGCGCAGGGGGCAAGCTGGGAATTACCTATTAAAGCATTATACCTGAGGGGGGAAAGCCATGAAAAAGTATATTGGAATTACCGTGATGATAGGTGCGGCGGCATTGCTGCTGATGGCGGGGTGCCAGAAAAAGGAAAAGACCGTTGAGCTTACCTACAGCATATTTTTTCCACCTACCCATAGCCAGTGCCAGGCGGCCATATCATGGGCCGAGGAGATAGAGAAGCGTTCCGGAGGCCGGGTAAAAATCACTACCTTCCCGGGTGGTACCTTGACAAAGGCGGGGCAGTGTTACGACGGGGTAGTGCAGGGTATATCCGATATCGGGATGTCCTGCTTTGCCTACACGCGGGGGCGTTTCCCGGTGATGGCAGCCGTTGATCTTCCGTTCGGATATCCCACTGGCCGTGTGGCAACCTGTGTTGCCAACGAGTTTGCCAAAGAGATGTCTCCAGAGGAACTGCATGACGTCAAGGTCCTGTACATACACGCCCACGGCCCCGGTCTGCTGAGTACCAAGAAACCGGTCAGGGTGCTTGAGGATATCAAGGGGATGAAGATCCGCTCGACGGGGCTCAGCGCCAAGGTCGTGGAGGCCCTTGGCGGTGTGCCCGTCGCGATGCCCCAAGGTGATACCTACGAGGCCCTCCAGAAGGGAGTGGTTGAAGGGACATTCACCCCGATAGAGACCCTCAAGGGATGGAAACAGGCGGAGGTGATCGACTACACGACCCAGTGCACCGGGGTAGGGTACACCACCGCCATGTTTGTCGTGATGAACCTCGAGAAGTGGAACGCCCTGTCGAAAGAACTCAAGGAGATAGTGGAAGAGGTCAGTGGGGAGTGGGTTGACGTGCACGGAGAAGCCTGGGACAAGAGCGACGATGAGGGGCGCGCGTACACCATAAGCCAGGGGAACGAGATCATCCCGCTCTCCGAAGAAGAAAACCAGCGGTGGGCTGAGGCGGTGCGACCGATCATTGAAGACTATGTGCGCACTACCGAAGATAAAGGACTGCCGGGAGAGAAAGCCGCGGCGCTGGCCAAAGCACTCATCGTCAAACACAGCAAATAGCAAGGATCAGGGGCCGGGGAGCGGGATGCGTCTCGTGACCCGAGCCCCTCTGTCTGAGGTCATATGATACGGCTGGAAAAACAGATGCACGCCCTCAGCGGTGCGTTCAACTGGCTGGCGGGGGGTGCCATCCTGGTGATGATGGTCCTCACCTGCGCCGACGTGGTGTTGCGCTTTTTCCGGCACCCCATCCCCGGAACATATGAGATTGTGGGGCTCATGGGAACGGTCGGCGTTGCTTTCGCCCTGGCGTATACCACGATGCAGAAGGGACATATCGCCGTTGAGTTTCTCACCCAAAGGATGCCTGAAAGGGCCCAGCTCGTCACCGCCGCGGCCGTCGATCTGCTGAGCACCCTGCTCTTCGGAATCATCACGTGGCAGAGTGCCGTATACGCCATGGACCTCAAGCGTACCGGCGAGGTATCCCTCACCATTGCGCTCCCGGTCTATCCCTTCATGTTCGGCATAGCGATCGGCTGCTGCCTCGCGTGCCTCGTTCTTGCAACAGACCTTTACAGATCGCTCAAGAGGATTGTCCAGTGACCCCTACGGCAGCGGGACTCATAGGGATTGCCGCCCTTTTCATATTGATGTTCCTGAGGATGCCCGTCGGCTTCGTCATGGCGGCGGTGGGGTTCGTCGGCTTCGGGTATACCGTTTCCTTCGACGCATCCATGAGCATGATCGCGAAGGATCTCTTTTCCGTCTTCGGATCCTACAGCCTGACCGTGATCCCGCTCTTCGTTCTTATGGGACAGCTCGCTTATCATTCCGGCATCAGCACGAGACTGTTCAACGCGGCCTATGCCTTCATCGGTCACTGGCCCGGGGGACTCGCCGTTGCGACGGTGGGGGCATGCTCGGCCTTTTCAGCCATCTGCGGCTCCACCAACGCAACCGCCGCGACCATGGGCGCGGCAACCCTCCCGGAGATGAAGCGGTATCATTACAAGCCCGAGCTTGCGACGGGGGTCGTCGCCGCGGGGGGAAGTCTCGGCATCCTGATCCCTCCGAGCGTCATATTCATGGTCTACGGGATACTGACGGAGCAGTCCATCGGCAGACTCTTTATGGCCGGCATCCTGCCGGGGATTCTCCTGACCCTCCTCTTCACCCTCGTCATCGTCATATGGACGCGCCTGAGACCGGAACTCGGACCGAAGGGACCGAAATTTTCCTTCCGGGACAGATGGGCATCCCTCTCGGGCCTCATCGAAACCCTGCTCCTCTTTATCCTGATCATGGGCGGCCTCTTCCTGGGGATCTTCACCCCCACGGAGGCCGGTGCGATCGGCGCCTGCGGCACGCTCCTCCTGGCGCTTGCCGGACGCAATCTCACCATGAAGGGGTTTCTCGCCGCCCTTTTCGAGACGACCCGGATATCCTGCATGATCCTCGTGATCGTCGCCGGGGCGACGATATTCGGCCACTTCCTGGCGGTGACCCGGATTCCCTTCGATATCGCGCAGGGGGTTTCGGAGATACAGCTTCCGCGCTGGGCCATCATGCTGCTTATTATTGCGGTATACCTTGTCGGGGGATGCGTCATGGACGCCCTGGCCCTCATCATGCTCACCATTCCCATCTTCTACCCCGTGATCCTGTTCCTGGGCTACGACCCGATATGGTTCGGCGTCGTCATCGTCCTGGTGACCCAGATCGGCGTGATCACCCCCCCCGTGGGGATCAACGTCTACGTGGTCAGCGGTGTTGCCAGAGACGTCCCGCTCGAGGTCATCTTCAGGGGGGCACTCCCCTTTCTGGCGGCCCTGATCATCGGGACCCTCCTCCTCATCCCCTTCCCCCAGCTCGCCCTCTTTCTCCCCGGCCTGATGGGGTAAAGTGCCCGCGCGTGACACAACGCCGGTGCAAAGGGGCACATCCGCCCTCCGTGTCCGCTCCTTTCTTGAAAGATACGCACCCGGTATGGTAGGGTATCCACCATGCGCAAGTCATCCGATGCGACCAGGACACAGACGGGGATCTGCCTGAGTCTGATCCCTCTTCTCCTCCTCCTTTTCCTCCAGGGATGCTGTCTCCTGCCCAAGAAGGAGAGGGAGTACCAGAGAGTGACCCGCACCATGCTCGTCACCGCCTACGATCCCGGTGCCGAGTCGTGCGGATGGGAAAGGAAATACTGGTGCATCGGCCCGCCGGTCTACGCCTATGGACCGCTCGAGGGGCAGAGAAAAGAGGTCGGCATCACGGCCGACGGAACGAAGGCGAAACACGGGACGATCGCGGCGGACATCCGCCGGTACCCCTTCGGGACCAAGATGTACGTCCCGGGATACGGATGGGGGGAGGTCCACGACACGGGGAGCGCCCTCAAGGGGGATCACATCGATGTCTTCTTTTTCGACCGTGATGACGCCCTCGCGTGGGGGAGGAAATATCTGAAGGTGGTTATTCTCCTGCCGCGGTGAGCTCATCCCGTCGTTTTCTGAACAGTTCAACGACAAGCAGGATGGCACCGACCGATATGGCCGAATCGGCCACATTGAAGGCGGGCCAGTGGTAAGACCCGACGTAGACGTCGAGGAAATCGATCACATTCCCGAACAGCACGCGGTCGATCAGGTTCCCCGCGGCCCCGCCCACGATCAGCGAGAGGGCGGTCACAAGCAGCAGCCCGGCGGACCGGTTCCGCGCGAGATAGTACAGGATCATCAGGACGGCGGCCGTCGAAACGGTGATCAGGAACCCCGACCGGAAGAGGGGAGCGGCATTCGACAGGAACCCGAAGGCAGCGCCCGGGTTGCGCACATAGGTGATATTGAACAACCCGTCGATGACCGGATAGGAGTCATGGAGGGCCATCGTCGAGTCGATGTACCACTTCGAGATCCGGTCCAGACCCACGACCAGCGCCAGCGTCGCCACGAAGATTCCATGGTTTCTCCTCACCGCGACCTCCTACAGATTCCGCGCACACCGCGTACAGATCGTCGGGTGATCGGCATCGTCACCCACCGTCTCGCTGTAGTTCCAGCACCGCTCGCACTTCACCCCCCGCGCCTTCGCGACCTCGATCTTCAGACCCTTGACCTCCGTGCTCTCGTAAGGATCGGGAAGCGCCCCCTCCGACACAAGGTCCACCTGGGAGACGATCAGGAGGTCTTTCATCGTTTCGCGATACTCGGCCAGCAGGCCCTGCAGTTTCTCCGGGGCACAGATGGCCACACGGCTGTCGAGAGAGTGGCCGACCACCTTCTGCTGTCGGGCCATTTCGATCGCCTTCGAGACCTCTCCCCTCACGGCGATCAGCGTCTCCCACTTCCTCCCGAGCTCTTCATCGCGGCAGCGGGGGTCGACATCGGGGAACCGGGTCATGTGGACGCTCTCGGCCTTCCCCTCATAAGAGGGCATATGCGCCCATATCTCCTCCGCGGTAAAGACGAGAACCGGGGCGAGGAGCCGCACCATGGCGTCAAGGATGATATACATCGCGCTCTGCGCGGACCGCCGCTCGCGCGACGCGGCCTTCGAGGTGTAGAGCCGGTCCTTCAGGACATCGAGGTAGAGGGCGCTCAGGTCCACGCTGCAGAAGTTGTACAGCGTGTAGTACACGGCATGGAACTGATAATTTTCGTACGCACCCCTCACCCGCTGAATGATCTCCTGGAGGCGGTGGAGGGCCCACCGGTCGATCTCTTCCATATCCTCCACGGGCACCAGATCCCTCTGACAGTCGAAATCGTACAGGTTCCCCAGTATGTACCTGCTCGTATTGCGGATCCGCCGGTACGCCTCGACAAGACGCTTCATGATCTCCTCGGATATCCTGATATCGAGTGTGTAGTCCTCGGCGGCGACCCACAGGCGGAGGATTTCCGCCCCGTACTGGTCTACCATCTGCTGGGGATCGACAAAATTCCCCAGCGACTTGGACATCTTCTTTCCCTCGCCGTCGACGACGAAGCCGTGGGTCAGGACATTCTTGTAGGGTGCCCTGCCCCGCGTCCCTACCGACTCCAGGAGGGAGGAGTGGAACCATCCCCGGTGCTGGTCGCTCCCCTCCAGGTACATGTCGCAGGGCGATCCCAGATCGTCGCGCTTCTCCAGCACTGCCGCGTGACTGACGCCGGAGTCGAACCAGACGTCGAGAATGTTGGTCTCCTTTTTAAACTCCTTCCCGCCGCAATCGGGACAGGCCGTCCCGCCGGGGAGGAGGTCCTTCGCATCACGTTCGAACCAGACGTCGGCACCGTGCTCCCTGACCAGGGCAACGACGTGATCGAGGATCTCCTTCGTGGCCAGGTATGCGCCGCATCCCTTGCAGTAGAAGACCGTGATGGGGACCCCCCACGAGCGCTGCCGCGATATGCACCAGTCGGGCCGGTTTTCGATCATCCCGTATATCCGGTCGCGCCCCCACGAGGGAACCCAGGTGACGGTGTCGATGGCGGCGAGGGCCTTCTCACGCAGACCGTTCTTCTCCATCGAGATGAACCACTGCTCCGTCGACCGGAAGATGATGGGATTCTTGCACCGCCAGCAGTGGGGGTACTGGTGCTCGATGTCCATGCTGCCCAGGAGGGCCCCCACTTCCTTGAGTTTCTCGTTCACCGCCTCGTTCGTGTCGAATACGAACCCGCCGCCGAAGAAGGGCACGTCGGGGGTGAATCTGCCGTCGTCATCCACCGGGGCATAGACATCCAGGCCGTACTCGAGGCCGATCTCATAGTCCTCCTGGCCGTGGCCGGGGGCGATATGGACGCACCCCGTCCCGGCGTCCAGGGTCACGAAGGGGGCGAGGATCAGAACGCTGTCGCGGTCGATGAAGGGGTGCCGGCATTTCAAGCCCTCGAGGGCTGCCCCCTTGAAGGTCTCCAGGATCTCGTACTGCTCTCCCCTGAAGCCGAAGGCGTCGAGACAGTAATCCAGAAGCTCCTCGGCGAAGATCAGGACCTCCCCCTTCACCCTGACCGCCGCGTAGCCGAAGTCCTTGTGGAGGGCGATGGCGAGGTTGGCGGGGATCGTCCAAGGCGTGGTCGTCCAGATCACCACGCTCACCTTCTCGCCGGCAAGCTCGGGAAAGATGGGGGACGGATCGGATACCATCGGGAACTTCACGTAGATGGAGGGGGTGGTGTGGTCGGCGTACTCCACCTCCGCCTCGGCGAGCGCCGTCTTGCAGGAGGCGCACCAGTAGACCGGCTTCTTCCCCTTGTAGACGTCGCCGTTGAGCAGCAGCTTCCCGAACTCCTCGACCGTGGTGGCCTCGTAGTCGTAGTCCATCGTCACGTACGGATGGTCCCACTCGCCGAATACGCCGAACCGTTTGAACTGTCTTCGCTGGATGTCGAGATACTTGGAGGCATAGGTGCGACAGAGCCTCCGCTTCTCCGCCTGCGGGATGGTGTGCTGCCTCTCGCCCAGTTCCTGGTCGACCTGGTGCTCGATGGGGAGACCGTGGCAGTCCCACCCCGGGACATAGACGCAGTCGAACCCGGCCATGCTCTTGGCCTTTATGACGATATCCTTGATGATCTTGTTGAGCGCGGTCCCGAGGTGGATGTCCCCGTTCGCATAGGGAGGACCGTCATGCAGGATGTACCGCTCGCGCCCCCCGGCGACCTGCCGTATCTTTCCGTAGATATCGATCGCGTGCCACTTTTCAAGCTGCTCCGGCTCCTTGCGGGCCAGATTCGCCTTCATCGCAAAGTCCGTCTTCGGCAGATTCAACGTGTCCCTGTAATCCATTATCGATCTCCTGGGTATGTGTGATCTTGAAATTTATGAATCTGGTTTGATATCACACTTTACCACGTACAGGCAACCGATTAACCCGCCTCCGCCGAATTAATTTTCTTCATGATGTAGGGCAAGTACCCCCGTTCGGGCGATCTTGTCGATACCGAAGGGCCTCATGTAGTTGATGACCGTCTCCACCTCCCCCCTGCTCCCCGCGACCTGTATGACGCAGTAATTGTTCCTCAGGGAAACGATCGTGCAGTCGAACATGCCGACGGCCTGCACCACCTCCTGCCTGTTCTTCTGATTCAGCTTGATACCGATCAGGATCATCTCCCGCTGGGCGGACTCCCCCGGGACCAGCTCAGCAACCTCGATGACGTCCACCAGCCTGCCCAGCTGTTTCATCACCTTCTCGATAAAGTCCGAATCAGCGTTGGTGATCGACGTTATCCGGGAGATCTCGGGAGAGATCGTCTCCGCCACGCAGAGACTCTCGATGTTGTATCCGAGCCTTCCGAACACGCCGGCAACCCGGGCCAGGACGCCCGGTTTGTTATTGACCAGTATCGCCAGTATCCGTTCTCGTACTCCCATCGTATATCCGTCCTTTCGTATAATGATCCATCATATGCCCGGATTGTCCGTCCACGGCGCCTTACCCCACCCGTCCGCTGATCATGTCGATGTTCGACTTCCCCGGGGG
>JAFGSH010000262.1 GCA_016934695.1 Deltaproteobacteria bacterium | reverse complement strand
GTCGATGGACGCGGTCGCGGAGACGATATTCGATCTGCCTGCGTATCTCCCCGGGAGAAGAGAGGTATGGTTCAACGAAGATTTCTTCGCTCCAGGGCACGAAATAGAGAAGGCGGGGATACGGGTCGATTCATCATTCAGGCCCGTTGATACGGAGCTAGAAAACCTCCACGTGTGCGGGAGCATTCTGGCCTTTTCGGAGGTGATGAAGTACCGGTGCGGGCACGGCATGGCAATCGCCACGGGAGTGGCGGCCGCAGAGGCATGTGGGGGGCTGATATCGTGAACTACGACTTTCAACACTGCATCCGGTGCACCGTCTGCGTGGCCAATTGCCCCGTCTTCAAAGTAAATCAGACCTTCCCCGGGCCCAAGCAGTCAGGGCCCGACGCCGAGCGTTTCCGCTCGGAGGATGAGGCATCCGTCGACCAATGGGTACAGCTGTGCAGCCAATGCAGGAGATGCGAGGTAGCCTGCCCGTATGGTGTGAATCCGGCCGAGATCATCCTCAGGGAACAGACCCGGTACGGAGCAGAACATTTCAGGTCCTTACCCTACCACCTGTTTGCCAATAATTACTGGCTTGGTGCCTTCAGTTCCCTTGTTGCCCCCCTGGTCAACATCATGAACCAGTTGAAATTCGTCCAGAGGATATTGCATCTCTTAGGACTGTCGACCGCGACCCCCTTCCCCCCCTATCGTTTCCATTCCATGGGCAGGAGCTGGAGGTGGAGGGGACGCCGGAAGAGCCGGAAAAAGGTGGTATTTTTCTACGGCTGTTTCATCAATTACAACCGCCCCGATATCGGCAGAGGAGTGCGCGACCTCCTCGCGTCGCTGGGTGTCAGGGTGGTCATCCCGCGGCAGGTCTGCTGCGGCCTCCCTGCCCTGGGAAATGGGGACATCAAGACCGCCCGGACATTTGCCCGGAAGAACGCACGCGTCCTTGTCAAGTACATAGACAAAGGATACGATGTGATCTACACCTGTACGTCGGGTGGCCTCGCTCTTACGCATGATTACCCGGGGATCCTTGATGTGCCCGGCGGAAAGAAGATAGCTGAGAACACCTATAATCTGCATGAATATATCCTGAAGCTCATGGAAGAGGAATACATCGCGCCGGTCTTCAACCCCGTGCACCGACGGGTGGCGTATCATATCCCCTGCCACCTGCGGGCGTTGGGGATCGGGTATCCGGCCGCGCGGCTCTTTGAGAGGATCCCCGGCCTTGAGGTTCATATCCTCGAGGACAACTGTTGTGGTCTTTCAGGAAGCTACGGATTCAAAAAGAAGAATGAAGAAACTTCCACACAGCTGGGAACGGATGCGGCGCGGGTGATCAAGGCTGTTCATCCGGACGTCATCATGTCAGACTGCGGGGCGTGCAGGATGCAATTGGAATATTTTTCCGGGATCCCTGCCTTTGACCCTTCGGAGATACTCAGGGAATCGCTGCAAAGCAGGGATGCCGACACCTGATGTCTCCCGGTTGGTGTCTTTGAATTCCTCCCCCACGGTGCGCGAGTGCCCAGTGTCTCACCTGCAGAGCACGGAATGCGTCTGCGGGCAGAGCCCTCTCTCGGAACTGGGGGAGACGCCCGCCGGTCAGGAATGGAGCTCATGACAGGGCGTGTGCTGTGCCGTCCCGGCAACAACCTGCAATATCAGAGTTTTTTTAAAAAATAGGGAGGGGACCTAAATATTCACTCCACATAACCGATACAATAGTGTAAAACGTGTGCACGCCCGAAACCGGACCGGGTTTTCTTTGTGCGGGCATCATGAATATATATTTCGAAGCTTCGCCCGGCTTTGGATCCGGGTGATGCGCCGGGCCAGCCGCCCGAGAGCGAGAGGCATGTCCGATGCCGGAAATCACGATAGGAAAAGTAAGGATCTTTTTGGATGGGCGTTCCATAACCTTTCTGCATGAGGATAGGCCGAACTCGCCCATTACCCTGCCCGCCAGCGCGATAGACGATCTCATCGGGTTTCTCCGCTCGCTGAATCCCGAGACGACCGAACGTCGCATGGCATTTCGAGTCGCCGTTCCCCGTTTGACGGACCTTATGGTCAAGGTCGGATTCCGGGGAAAAACCTGGTCGGTCACACCTGTGGACCTCAGCCTGACCGGCATCCTGATCGAGTTTTCCAGGACAGACTTGGTGGATATGCCGCTTGATTCCAAGGTCAGCCTGGAGCTTCGGTTGAGCGATAGGCATTCCATGCTCATGGGAGTTGTGCGGCGGCGGAAAGACAGCCAGTACGGCATTCTGTTCGTAGATTCAATGCGCAACGGGGAACTGAAGCCCCCTGAATCCCTCATTTTCATCTACAAGGAGCTCGAAAGGCAGTGGCTCCGCAGCAGATTGAAATAGAAGCGCGCCGTCCGGCCGCGCGTTGGGCGGTATCGCGTGCGGCACGAGCGGCGATCGCGGATGGATCGTTCCTATGAACCCGCCTTCACCACCGGGTTGAAAATCTTGACGATCTCGGTTCCGAATGCCTGTACCTTCTCGGCGGAGAGTATACCGCTTTCCCTCAGTGACGCGAGGGTGCCCGCCTTCTCTCTCGACAGGTCCACCATGTTCCGGTCGGAGAGGACGAGGAAAGGGGCGATGTTGGTCCTCTGTGCCGTTTCGAACCGCCATTGGTAGAGCTTTTTCAGGCGACACTTCTGGGACTCCTCGAGGTCGTCATATCCGTCGATCGAGAAGAACCCCTTCGGATTGAAGGTTTTTTCGTGCCATCGGACCGTCGTCATCTTATCGAACAGTTCGTTCGCTTCCTCCTCCAGACC
>JAFGSH010000261.1 GCA_016934695.1 Deltaproteobacteria bacterium | reverse complement strand
GAGGGTATTGCTCGGCGTGTTGGGGTAGATTTTAAAGGGGAGCTTTGAGCCGTTTGTCGCATCGCGGACGAAGAAGTTCGTTTCGTTCCCCGCCACGTCCCACACCTGGGGGGTCCATCCGCACGATCCGTCCTGATCGAGACGGACGGTAGGGGTGTCACACTGCAGCATGTGTACCCCATAGACAACCGGCGTTGCCGTCCCGAGACCGATACGGCTGCGGGAGGTGCCATCGACAAAGAGGGCGTTATTCCCTGCCCCGGCCTCGATCTTGAAGGGGGTCTTCCCCGCATCCGAATCTTCCACGGCGAAGTAGTTCGCCCCGCCGTTGGAAGAGTCGTTGATGACGATGCGCCAGTCGTTTGAGGGGAAAGAGCCGCTGTTGCTGGTATCCTGGAAATGGATCCGCAGGTTGTTCTCTTTGAGGCGGATCGTGTCGAACCCGAAGTTTTCGCCGTTGACGGCATCGTTCCCGACACCGAGGCATCCCTGGACGATGACATCGTCTTGAAAGACCTGATCCGCGTACGCCGGCGGGACCAGGAGGTCCATGACCGTCCCGAGGGCGGCGGCGGCCGTGGAGAAGAGACCATGGAGGAGACCGCTTTCCGTGCCGGACGGAGGAACAATGGCACCCCCCTTGACGAGGACCGTCCCCGACTGACTCCACGGGCGGGTCTGTTCCTGTGTCTGCGCGGCCTCGTCCCTCGATGTCTTCCGTGGGCTGAAGCCGGCGCGGACCTCCCAGGTGTAGAAACCGTCCGCTGCCCCCGCCGGCGGCTTCCAGGTGATCCTGATCCCCGCGGTGCTCTCTTCGCTGATGAGATCCCCCTGGGGGTCGGCGACCCGGAGAAGCAGGTAGGTTACCGCTGAGGTGGCGGGGGTGACAATGATGCCATTCGCGCCGACCTCCACCGTGGCGGCATCATCGGCTCTCCCCTCCGTCACCGTACCGGCGTGAATCGCCAGAACGACCAGGGCTATGAAGAGCAGATACCGACAGGAAACCCTCGCGAAAAACGACTGTGCACGTGTAATCATGACATGTCCCTTCCTTGTGAAGTTATCTCAATGCAATATTTTTTTACACATTATCAGGCGGACGAATTATAGGCCTGCGTTTGACGTTGGTCAACGGAAAACATCGCCATACCCCGGGAAAAAATTGGTTCTATAATGTGAGCCATTTTTCCGTTTTACGGAGGAAAACCGAATGGTTCCATGCCTGACGTTATCGCCGCTCAATACCGTCCTTCTGGAATGAGACGGTTTATGATATCATCTGTATAAACCGATCTCAGGTCCGACTGAACATTACACAGATAAGGACAGGGGGAAGAGCCCGTAACAATCATTGTGATGCCCTTTTCCTCAGACTACCATCCTTTATATAACCAGCAGAAAGGAGACATAAGTGGACTTTATTCTGAGTTTGTTTTCGGAAGAGCAAAAAAGGCTCAGGGATTATGTCATAGAGATCTGCACGGGTGAACTGGAGGAGTTGGAGAAGAAGGTCGGAGAAACCGACCGGGTCAACCGGGATATCGTAAAGCTCCTTGCCGACAACAAACTGCTGGGGTACACCGTGCCGGGCAAATACGGCTCCGGGCCGGACCCCCGGTCGCTGGTGGCGTATTGTATCATTCGGGAGGAACTGGCAGCCCGGTGCCTGAACGCGGAGCTGATCTTCACCATGCAGGGGCTGGGCGCCGGTCCCATCGTTGCCGCCGGGACGGAAGATCAGAAGCAGAAGTATCTCCCGAAGGTTGCTTCGGGAGATACCGTCATCACCTTTGCCTTGACTGAACCCAGCGGCGGGTCCGATGCGGCTGCCATCCTGACCACAGCCGAACGAAAAGGAGATGAATATCTTCTGAACGGCACCAAGACCTTTATCTCCATGGCGCCGGATGCCGACGTCTACGCTGTCTTCGCCAAAACGGATCCGTCAAAGGGTGTAAAAGGGATATCAGCTTTTATTGTCGAGAAGGAATTCGAGGGGTTTTCCGCCGGACAGCGCCTGCCTCTCGTGGCCGCGCATCCAATCGGGACTCTGCACTTCAAGGATTGCCGGGTTCCGGCCGCCAACCTGCTGGGAGAAGAAGGAGAAGGATTCAAGATCGCCATGCAGACGCTGGACTTCTTCCGCACCACGGTCGCATCGTGCGCGGTGGGCTTTGCCCAGGCGGCCTTTGAGGAGGCCCTGGCCTATGCGAAGAAACGGAAGGCGTTCAACCAGACGTTGTCTCAATTTCAGTTAGTCCAGGGAAAACTGGCTGATATGGCAACCAAAATCAGCGCCGCCCGGCTGCTGGTCTACCAGTCTGCCTTTTTGAAGGACCGGGGGTCAGAGCGCATCACCCTGCCATCTTCCATGGCCAAACTCTATGCCACTGAAATCGCTCAAGAAGTCATCGATGAGGCGGTTCAGATTCATGGGGGGTGTGGTGTTTCCAAGGGATACCTGGTGGAGCGTCTGTACCGGGAAATACGTATGCTGCGCATCTATGAAGGGGCTTCGGAGATCCAACGGATCGTCATCGCCAATCAGCTCCTGCGGGATTGAATGCCTGGGCGTGCGTACCGATCATATACGCCCTTTCTGATAGCAAAATGTCATGAAATCGTCACCGAAAGCAGAGGTGACAGGGAAAAGAACAGGGGAGTTCACATGAACGACACCGAAACTCTGACAACCCGACTCGATGCGATCTTCAATCCCACGTCCGTAGCCATTGTCGGTGTGCCGAAGGAGATGAAGACGGGAAAGCTCTTCCTCATGGCCCTGATCGATCAGGGTTTCCCCGGGGTCATCTATCCCGTCCACCCCACGGCGGATGAGATCGACGGGCTGAAGGCATACTCCTCCGTTTCGGCAATCCCCGGCCCCGTTGATCTCGCCATCGTCCTCGTCCCCCACGACCGCGCGCTTCCCATCGTCCGGGAATGTGCAGAGAAGGGGGTCGCGGGCGCGATCCTCTTTACCGCCGGGTTCAAGGAAACGGGGAGCGATGAGGGGAAGGCGATGGAGGCCGAACTCACCCGCATCGCGCAGGCCTCCGGGATGAGGATCATCGGGCCCAACTGCATGGGGCTGTATGCGCCCCGGACGGGCCTTTCCTACTTTCCGGGGCTCTCCCGCACCCCGGGGCCGATCGGCCTTATCTCCCACAGCGGCTCCCTGGGTAATATCCTGTGCCGCATGGGGCCTGAGAAGGGCCTCTCGTTCAGCAAGGCCGTCAGCCTCGGCAATGAATGCGATCTCAACGCCGCCGATTTTCTGACCTACCTGGGGCAGGACCCCGACACGGAGGTGATCGGCACCTACCTGGAGGGGATCAAGGACGGGGCGCGGTTTCTCAGGGCCCTGTACGAGGCGTCGGTCAGAAAACCGGTGATCGTATGGAAGGTGGGTCTGACGCCGGAGGGGAGCCGCGCCGCCGCCTCACATACCGGCGCGCTCGCGGGTTCCCGTGAGATATGGGAAGGGGTGGTCCGGCAGACCGGTGCCGTCCCGGTGACGGGATTCGAGGAATGGGTCGATGCCCTGATCGGCTTTTCCCTCCTCCCTCCGCACCTGGGGGACCGGATGGTCATCATCTCGGGACCCGGTGGACTGGCGGTC
>JAFGSH010000260.1 GCA_016934695.1 Deltaproteobacteria bacterium | reverse complement strand
GCTTGGAAATTACCTGGGTTATTTCCTCTGCCCTGATTGCATCCATCCCTTACATATCCTCCTTTATGAGTTCCCTTATGCTGTTCAATTGAGCCCGGATGCTGCCGTCGTACAGGGTATCGCCGACGCCTATTACGACACCGCCCAGCAATGATGGATCTTCGCGAACGATCATCTCGACGTTTTTTCCGGTCAGCCCTTCCATCTGTTTCTTGATCCGCACGGAGAGCTCATCCGACAGCGGGAATGCCGTTTTGACATCGACTCGTATCTTGTTCAAGACCTCATTCATATATTTGCGATAACATTCTTCAATCTGTCCGATGGCGTTGATCCTCTTCTTGTCCACCAGCAGTTTCAGAAAATTCGACGTGACGGCCGATACCTTCACTTCCTTCAGAAGCTCTCCCATAACAGCCGCCTTATCGGAGCTGTCGAAGACGGGGTTGGCAAAGAACTCCGACAGGTCCGCACTCCCCGCCAGCAGGGAAGAGAATCCCTCGATCTCACCGTATATGGATTCTATCGCATCTTCCTCCCGCGCTATATCGAACAGCGCCCTGGCGTATCTCTTCGCAATATCGCTTGCAATCAATTTCGGCTCACCATCCTATCTAAGAAATCGTTGACCATCTTCTCGTGGTCTTCCGCCTCGATGTTCTTCTCGAGAATCTCCTCGGCCATCGTAACGGAGAGCTCGGTAGCCTCTTTCCTGAGCTGGTGAAGGGCCCTCTTGAATTCCTGGTCAATCCGGGCCTCCGAGTCTTCTTTCATCTTATCTGCGGTCCTCTTCGCCTCTTCGATGATCTTCTCCTGTTCCGCAAGCCCCTGTTCCTTGATCATATCGGCGATGCCCTCTATCTCCGCCGTCGCCTTGTCCAGCTTTTCGGAATATTCAGCGAGTTTCCGCTCAGCCGCCTCTTTTGCCGCTACCGCGTCATCGAGCGAGTTTTTGATGGACGCGCGATCACCGACAAAGAAGTTGATGACCGCCTTGGCCGCCAATTTGTAGATAACGGCTGCCAGAATGACAAAGTTGACTATTCTCCACCAGAAATCACCCACACCACCTTCATGCGACTCTCCGCCCCCTGATGCATACGCGAGCGCGGGAACCAGGGTAAAAATCAAGACCGTCAAAAGAAATCGCTTCATCGAACGCCCCTTCCCAGCACCTTTTCAGAAATCTCGCCGGCTATCGCCCGTGTCTGCTCCCGCAGCGAGATCCTCGCCTCATCCGTCTCCTTCTGCAGCCGGACCTTGAAGTCTTCCAGTTTGCTCGATATCTCTTCCCGCACGGCGCCGATGATCTCCTTGCCCTGCTCCATCCCCGCTTCCTTGACCGCCTCCTTCTGTAGCAGCGCTTCCGTTCGTGCCTGGCGAACCTTCTCCTCATACGCGGCCATCTTCTGTTCGATCGTCTCCTCAAGAGACCGCACTTTTTCTTTCGACTCTTCGATCTTCTGATTTCTCTTTTCGATGATCTTTAAGACAGGCTTATAGAGGAGGAAATTAAGGACAACAATCAATACGAGGAAGCTGGCCATCTGGATCCAAACCGTGTAATTCAGGTCTATCATCGCCGTTCACCATCCCTTGGGTTGCGCACCACTCCCGGCGCCCAAACATTCTTGAAAAAGCCCCGCCTTCGGTATCCGCCGATCCGCGCCACGTCTGGGCGCTCGCCGCCTGCCTCAGGCCGGAGAGTACTAACCATAACTCCGGTATCTTGTCAAGTTTTTTTTGACCGGCGGTCATATTCAAATGCCGTGATCCGCATCGCAGAGAGGGGAATGGGTTTTTTGTGGTGTCTCCCCGTAAGATAGGCTCGTTATTCGGTTGTGGTATCCGTCAAATCTCCACCCGCGTCACCGCCGCTCGACATCTGGCACGCCCCGTCGATAACCGCCCCTTCTCTCACCACAAGGAGTGATGTCCTGACGTTGCCCACCAGTCTGCCGGTGGATGAAATCTCGGTCTTTTCCTTGATATCGAGGTTACCCCTCACCTCGCCGGAGATCATGATGCTGTCAACCGCAATATCCGCTTCGGCGTAAGCCCCTTCCCCGATGATCAGCGTCCCGCTTCCCAGCGCCTCCCCTCTGAATTCGCCATCGATCCGCACCGACCCGTTGAGGATGAGCTTTCCGTTAAATTCCGCACCCTTGCCCAAAAAGGCCTTTATGTCCTCGCCGATGTCCTTTCTCTTGTCCGCCATCCGGAATCTCCTCTCTCTTACTCCTCTCACAAACAGGGTCGAATGACCCTCTCACTCTCTTCCTCTTCTTTTCAGGGCCTTCACCCGTGGTGCCGGTTGCGTGAGCGGCGACCGGAACGTGCCCCACACGGTACATCCCCCGCGTCTTCACGGCTGGAGGATGAACCTCCTCATACTCACATTCATCAGCAGACCAGCCCCCATCATCAAGGCAACCATCGAAGACCCCCCGTAACTGAAGAAGGGAAGGGGTATCCCCACAACGGGGAATATGCCCAGAACCATGCCGATGTTGATACATATACCCCAGAACATGAACATAGTCACTCCGAAAGCCAGCAAGGTCCCCGGCAGATCCCTCGCACTCTGGGTAATTTTCAAACTCCACAGCAGTAACGCAAGAAATATGAACATCAGGACCACAACCCCTGCAAACCCCCATTCCTCGGCAAAAACGGAGAAGGCGAAGTCCGTCTGCTGCTCCGGCAGAAACTTCAGCTGGGTCTGGGTCCCTCTCATGAAACCCTTCCCCCAGAGACTCCCGGAACCGACGGCGATGATGGATTGTATGATGTGATACCCCGTTCCGAGCGGATCACGCTCCGGGTTCAGAAAGGTCAGGATCCTCTCCTTCTGGTAATCCTTCAAAACAAACCAGAACAGCGGGGCCAGCACCATGCCGCTCGCAATCCCCCATACGATAAGCTTCCTGCCGATTCCGGCAAAGATGACTATGGAGCCGAAGAGGAGCACGATGAACATGGCCGTGCCCAGGTCCGGCTGCCGCGCTATCATATAGACCGGAACCCCCACAATGGCAAGCAGAATCAGAATATTCCCCGCATGGTACCTCTCCTGTGCGTTATCGCTGAAATACCTCGCCAGGACAATGATCAGGGCCAGCTTCATCAATTCCGACGGCTGGAAGGAGAATCCCCACAGAACCAGCCATCGCTGTGAGCCGTGGGTAATGGTTCCGTACAGTGAAACCAGAAAAAGGAGCACGATGGAAATCAGGTAGATGAGATAGGCGTGCCGCATGATGGTGTGGTAGTCGACGCTGAAGGTGACAACCATCAGGGCAAGCCCCACCAGAAGCCAGTATATCTGTTTCACGTAGTGAGGCTCCCCCCGCACGTACAGGTTATGGCTGGCGCTGTAGATATTCAGGATCCCGATGACGCTTATCAGGAGCACCGCCCCCAGGAAGACCCAGTCGAAATTGATCAGCAGCCGGCGGTCTATCTTCATCTCACATGCCTCTCTCCCGTTCAAGACTAAAATACCCGTCAACGATCCTGCGCGCGATGGGGGCGGCCGTCGAGCCGCCGTGGCCTCCGTGCTCCACGACAACCGCAACGGCCATCACGGGGTCCTTGTACGGCGCGAAACAGACAAAGAGGGCATGATCCCTGAAACGGTACGGGATATCATCATCCGCGATTTTGCCTTCATCCTCCCGCAGGCTTATGACCTGAGCCGTGCCTGTCTTGCCGCACACGTCCTTTTCCCCTCTCTTAAGCGCCCACCCCGTGCCGTGAGGCTCGTTCACCACGCCCCACAGACCGTACCTCAGGATATCGGCATTCTTCTTGCTGAGGGGGATAGTGCCCTCCGCTTCGGGGAAAAACTCTCCGATCGTCAGCCCATCCGCCGCTTCGATCCTCTTGATCAGCCGCGGTCTATAGAGCTCTCCCCCATTCGCCAGCGCGCAATACGCCCTGAGCAATTGGAGCGGCGTGACGAGGACGAATCCCTGGCCTATAGCCAATGAGGTGGTTTCCCCCCTCTGCCAGGACTCGCCGAACCGCTTTCGCTTCCATTCCCGTGAGGGAACCAGGCCCCCCTTCTCTCCCGGAAGGGATATCCCCGTCTCGGATCCGAACCCGAACTTTTCGGCATACTCCGCCAGTCTGTCAACGCCGAGCATCTCCCCCAGATGGTAAAAGTAGACATCGCACGATTCCACAATGGCGCGATGCAGATTCACGGTCCCATGACCGCCCTTCTTCCAGCACCTGAAGGTGCGGTCTCCCATCTGATAGGTGCCGTTGCAAAATATTTCGGTATCCTCCGTTATCAGGCCTTCCTCGAGCGCCGCCGCCGCGACGACCAGCTTATAGGTGGACCCCGGAGGATATTGCCCGGAAATGGCCCGGTTCTGCAGGGGACACAGAGGGTTCGTCGTCAGCTCCTTCCAGTTTTCTCCGGAGATCCCGCGGTTAAAGAGGTTCGGATCAAAGGAAGGCTTGCTCACCATGGCCATGACCGCACCGCTGCGCGGATCCATGACGATCGCCGTCCCGGCCTTCTCCTGGAAGGCATCCCAGCACACCTTCTGAAGATCGGAATCAATATTCAGAACGACTTTATAGCCGGAGACCGGGTCGACTCTTCCCAGGATATTCAGCCTCCTTCCGGCCGCATCAACCTCCACCTGCTCCCCGCCGCTCTTTCCCTTGAGGGCCCCGTCCAGATACTTTTCGATCCCGTACTTCCCGATGATGTCGTCCGCCCGGTAAGCGGCAAAGGCGCTTCTTTCCATCTCGGAGGTGGATATCTCCCCCACATACCCGAGGATGTGGGCCATCATATCTCCATATATGTACTCCCGCACGGGCACCACCTCGACAACCACGCCGGGGAGGTTCAGGGAATTGGTCTCCACCGCCGCCAGTTTATCCCTGCCGATATTTCGGGCGACCTTGACGGGGATAAAGGGTTTGCCGGATTTGAAGAAGGTCTTTTCAAAGGAGAGGCCCTCGCCCCCCCAATCGCACAGGTTCGCCAGCCTGAAGCCGACATCGACGGTATCCTTTGCAATCTCGGGAATGACGGATATATCAAACGAAGGCTGATTGTCCACCAGGATATCTCCACGGGTATCGACGATCAACCCCCGCAACGGTTTGATCTCCTGGATACGGATACGGTTGTTTTCAGACCGCTGTCGGAGCGTATCCCCCCTGGCAATCTGGAGATACCACGTCCTGGCAACCAGGAGAAAGAAGACGCACACTACCAGCCACGTGAAGGCGCGGATCTTTGTCCTGAACCTCTGCGGATCATAATTCTCCAGACGATCTCGATTCACAAACACTCAGCAAAACCTCAAGGCGCCGAAACAGGGCAAAAAAGGCGGGTGCCAACACACCGGTAACCACAGTCTGGAACAACGAAACATTGAGTATATCATACAAGACGTTCATACCGTATAGTGTCTTATACATCAAGATTATCAGGAACTTTTCAAGAAGGACACACACAAGCGTAAAGCTCATGGTAAAGACCATCCCCCCGGCATACACCCTGAACGAGATCACTCTGGAGAACAGGAATATCAGCAGGTAGCTGAACACGAAAAGACCCGATACGGCACCCGTCATGCAATCCATCAAAAAGCCCAGGATAATGGACAGGGCGCTTCCCCGTGCAACATCCAGGTAGAAGCCCGCATATATGACCAGCATCAATGATATCTCCGGTGCCGCCTTCCCCAAAAACAGTATATCGAACAGGGTGAGCTGAATGGTTACCAGGAGCAGGGAGAAGATCGGGACCAGGAGATAGTATATCATCGGCCCTCCCTCCCTTTCTTGATGATAACCAGTACCTCTTCCAGCTTGGCAATGTCAACCGTCGGATGCACCGTGATCCGCTGAAAGAGATCGGCATCCCTCTTCTCGACCTCGGCAACCGTTCCCAGGCGCAATCCCTTGGGGAAGACACCTGCGAGGCCCGAAGCCACGACCACATCCCCCACCCGCACCTCTTCGGACCGCTGGATGTATTTCAGTATGCACCCGGAGGTGCCGGCGCCCTGGAGCACCCCCTGGCAGCGGTTCCTCTGGATCAGGGCGTCTATGTTGCTGTTGTAATCCACCAGGAGGAGCACCTTGGAGACGTTCCACGAAACCTCTATGATCCTGCCCGTCACTCCCTCCGCGGTCACCACCGGGAATCCCGCCTCTATCCCGTCTGAAGACCCCTTGTCGATCAACACCGTGCGGAACACGGATGCCCTGTTTCTTCCCACCACCTCGGCGGCGACGGTCGAAAACCCGAGCTCGCTCTTCATGACCATCAGGCTCCGAAGCCGCATGCATTCAAGGGCCATCTCCCGGCATTCATTGACCTCCCGTGTCAGGGACGCGACCGTCTCCTCCAGCTCCCTGTTCCTCTCTTCCAGGCCCACCAGCATGACATACCGCTTCCATATTGTACCGATGGAGCCAAGCGCCGAATTGACGGCACTTCCCAGGGGCACCGCCGCCTCCAGGGTGATCTTCTTGAGGAAGCTCGTTTTTCCGAGTGATTTGAAATAGAGGGAAGAGCTGATAAGAAAGACGGCGGCAAGGACAAGGAGCGCGACAACGGTGTACAATCTTTTAGGGGACGCCATTTCCTACCCTCTTCGCCGACATCCGCACAACAAACAGCAGAAGACCGCCATCTGAGATTCAGAGGCAGTCCTCAGGGCCGATGGTTACAGTTGAACGGTTACCTCTTTCAAGATATCCAGTTCATCCAGAGCCCTGCCGGCACCCCTTGCCACCGCCGAAAGAGGATCGTCCGCTATCGTTATGGGGAGCCCGGTCTCTTCCCTGAGGAGCACATCCAGGTTTCTCAGGAGGGCCCCGCCACCGGCCAGTACGATGCCCCTGTCGACGATATCGGCCGCCAGCTCCGGCGGAGCGTTCTCCAGGGCATCTCGTACGGCATCGATGATGACGCTGATCGGTTCCGACATCGCCTCCGTTACTTCTTCTGAATTGATTTCAACAATCTTGGGAATACCCGATATAATATCCCGGCCCTTGACATCCACCGTTCTCAGTTCGTTTTCCGGATAGGCGCACCCGATGGTGGTCTTGATCATCTCACCGGACCGCTCGCCGATGAGGAGACTGTACTTCCTCTTCATGTACTGCACGATGGCGTCGTCTATCTTATCTCCGGCGACCCTGACGGACTTCGAGTAGACGATACCGGCCATGGAGATGACGGCCACCTCCGTCGTCCCCCCGCCGATATCGACGACCATGGAGCTGACGGGCTCCGTTATGGGCAGGCCGGCCCCGATCGCCGCCGCCATGGGCTCTTCGATCAGATAGACCTCCCGCGCTCCGGCCGATTCCGCGGTTTCCTTGACCGCCCTCCTCTCCACCGGAGTGATACCTGAGGGGATAGAGATGATGATCCGCGGACGGACAAAGGTTCTCCTGTTGTGGACCCGGAGGATGAAGTGGCGGAGCATGGCCTCGGTAATCTCGAAATCCGCGATCACCCCGTCTTTCATGGGCCGTATCGCCATGATGTTTCCCGGGGTCTTCCCCAGCATCATCTTTGCGTCCACCCCAACGGCGAGGACCTTCTTGATCCCTCTGGAGTCCCTGTGGACGGCGACAACGGAGGGCTCACTCAAGACGACGCCTTTCCCCTTCACATACACCAGGGTATTCGCCGTTCCCAGGTCGATAGCCAAATCGTTCGATATCACGCCCAGAATGTAATCAAATAGCAAGTCTGCACCCCCCTGTTCGTCATAATCGGCCTCCGTTTATACAGTATTTCAATAACCTAATCAATTAAAAACAACCCGCCCGCGGGTGGAATCGGAGGCAAAGAAAGGCGGGCGGCCCTCATCCATCGCATGCCAGAAAACTATTGCATTTTGAATGCCACTATACTACTAATGCAACTCACCAAAATTGAAAGGCAGAGAGTGAACCTATGCTCCAACTGATGCGGAAACATGCCAAGAACTGGCTCATGAAGGCCGTGCTCGGCATCATCATCGTCGTCTTCGTCTTCTACTTCGGATCGACGCGGGGAACGCAGGAAACGGAAACCATCGCCATGATAGACGGGGCGCGAATCGTGCAGGCGGATTTCAGAAACGAGTACCAGAATCTGCTCGAATTGTACCGCCAGCAATACGGCGAACATCTCACCGACGATCTGATCAAGCAGATCGGCGTAAAACAGCAGGCCTTCGACAGCATCCTGGGCCAGGCGATCATCATGTCGAAGGCGGACGAGTTGAAACTGGACGTCAGCGACGAAGAACTCCAGGCCTTCATCTTCTCCCATCCGGCCTTTCAGAGGAACGGGGTCTTCAGCAGCGATCTGTACCAGCGCGCCCTCCGGTACCAGCGGATGACGCCGGAGATCTTTGAGGCGATTCAGAGGAGAGCCCTCAGGCTTGAAAAGATGGAGCGGCTCATCAGGGAATCGGCGAAGGCATCGGAACGGGAGGTGTATGAGATCCACAAACTGCAGAACAGGAAGGTCAATGTGGACTTCATACGGGTACCCGTCGAGACCGGCACGGTCAAGGGGAAACCCTCCGCAGAGGTGCTGGAGGCGTACCTGAAGGAACACGGCGAGGACTTCCGGATCCCCCAGATGGCAACGATCGAATACATCGTCTTCGAGGGGGAGTCCTTCGCCACCGCCGACATATCGGATGATGAAATACAGGACTATTACGACTATACGGATGATTTCAAGGACAACGGGAAGACGAAGCCCTTGTCCACAGTGAGAGGCGAGATCGTCTCCAGACTGAAATCGATCAAGGGCATGGATGCGGCCCACGCAGAAGCGACGGAGGCGCACGACACCATCTACCAGGAGGAAAACTTCGAGGCATACGCCAAAGAGCGGGGACTCACGATAGAGACCGCCGAGCTCTTCCGCAACGTCCCTCCCGCCGGCCGGTTCGCCGGCATTCAGGGCCTGGGGGGCTATGTGTTCGGCTTGGAGGAGGGTGATCTGGGACACGTCGTTTCCGACGACACGGGGTACTATCTCTTCAGGCTCGTCTCGCTGAAACCATCCCGCATTCCCGGGCTTCAGGAGGTCCGGGACAGGGTCCGGGAACGCTACGTCCAGGGCAAGGCCGCAGAGACGGCAAAGGAAAAGGCCGAAGATATCCTCAGCCGCCTGAGGGGCGGGGCCGACATGGCGAAGCTCGCACGGGAAGAGGGGCTGAAGATGTCGGAGACCGGCCTGTTCCTGCCGACCCCCGAAATCCCCCGGATCGGCTATTCCCCCGACATGGAGGGGACACTCTTCGAGATATCCGGGACCCAGCCCTATCCGGGCAGGGTGTTCTTTGTCGACGGGAGCTATATCGTCATCAGGTTCAAGGAGGAGGGG
>JAFGSH010000259.1 GCA_016934695.1 Deltaproteobacteria bacterium | reverse complement strand
CCCCTCCTGATAGCAACCGGGATGATGGGGAAGATGATGCGCGGCGTGCCGATCGTGATCATGGTCGTCCTCTTCGGATCGCTGGTCGAGTCGCTCTTCATCCTGCCGTCCCATCTTGCGGGGATCGGGCATGGAGGGGAGCGCAGACGGGATGCCGAAAGGCAGAAGCAGAAGTGGATGGCACGACGCCTGAAGGCGTTCATCAACGGCCCATACCGGAAGGCGATCACCTTCTGTACGAGGTGGCGGTATGCCACGGTTGCCCTGGGCGTTGCCCTGCTCTTCGTCACCATCGGGATTGTCCGGGGGGGCATTGTCGAATTCGTGTTTTTTCCGAAGGTTGAAGGGGACATGCTGGAGTGCCTCTTCTCTCTCCCCACGGGCACCCTTCCGGAAGAGACCGCCGACGTGGCCGGGTATCTGGTGGAGACGGCCCGCACGACCCTTGCGGACGCGGATCGAGAACATCCCGGACAGGACCCCCTCTTCGAACACAGCTTTGCCCTGATCGGGGCGCAGATGGATGAACGCGGCGGCCTGGGCGATACGGGAGGGCACCTCGCCCATATCTGGATACAGGTGCTGGAAGGGGAAAAACGGAAAACAAGCACGGCCCGGCTCGCGGCACTCTGGCGCCAGAATGCGGGAACCATCCCGGGGATCGAATCCATCACCTTCAAGAGCGTCCTCCAGAGTGCCGGAAAGTCGGTCGAGGTGCATCTTGCCCTTGACGAACAGGCAATGCTCCTGGCCGCGGCCGAGGAACTGAAGGGCGAACTGAAGAGCTATCCCGGTGTCTATGACATCAGTGACAGTTTCCTGCCGGGGAAACAGGAGATGCAGCTCTCGCTGAAACCGACCGCCCGGAGCCTGGGGCTTACCCTCAATGATATCGCCACGCAGGTACGACATGCCTTTTACGGAGCCGAAGCCCTGCGCATGCAGCGGGGCCAGGACGAGGTCAAGGTCCTGGTGCGGTACCCGGAGCAAGAGCGCACGTCTCCCGGAAATGTGGAGGAGATGCGGATTCGTACCGCCGACGGGTCCGCGGTTCCCCTCAGCCTGCTGGCCGATGTGACGATGGAGCAGGGGTACGTTTCCATCGAGCATGCTCAGAGACGGCGTGTTATCAAGGTCTACGCCGACGTGGATGAGACGGTCAGCAACGCAAATGACGTGCGGCGGACCCTCGAACAGGAATTTCTCCCGCACCTGGCCTCCCGCTATCCCGGACTCCGGTATTCGATGGAAGGGGAGGGGAAGGAGCAGAAGGAATCACTGGCCGATGTCGAACTGGGTTTTGTCTTTGCCCTCTTCTGCATCTACGCCCTCCTGGCCGTTCCCTTCCGGTCGTTCTCACAGCCCTTTGTGGTGATGATGGCGATCCCCTTCGGTATGGTCGGGGCCGTCGCGGGACACCTCGTCATGGGACTCGACATCACCTTTGTCAGTCTCTTCGGGATCGTCGGGCTGGCGGGGGTCGTGGTCAATGATTCACTGGTCCTGATTCACATGACCAACACGCTGAGGCGCGAGGGAGCCAACGCACAGGACGCGGTCATACAGGCCGGAGTTCTGCGATTCAGGGCCATTATCCTCACCTCACTCACCACCTTCGCCGGATTGACCCCCATCATTCTGGAGAAGAGCCTCCAGGCAAAATTTCTGATACCCATGGCGGTCAGTCTCGGCTTCGGGGTACTCTTCGCCACGGTCATCACGCTGCTTCTCATCCCGAGTATCTATCTCATCCTCGAGGATCTGCTTCATATCGGGGGAAGATCCAAAGGCGACCGCACGTAAATACCGACTGGCTCTTTGGGCTTTACATCTTCCATCTGGTTTGGTAAGCGACACGTTATGAATCCATTCAAAGCTATCTTCGGGAGTAACAAACCTCAGGAGATTCCTGACCTCGGCAGAAACGATCCGTGCTGGTGCGGGAGCGGCAAGAAGTACAAGCATTGTCATATGGAAAGTGATGAAAAGAAGCGATCCAAGCTCCGGGCCAAAACATGCACCGTTTCGTCTTGAAGCAGATAACGGGATGAGTTTCATCCCATAAGTTTTCCCCTTCGTTGTCTTTACGTGACAGTACCCGTTCCCTCTTTGCCGTGGGGGCAAAATACGATTGCCAAATCATATTGATTGTATTATGGTTGTTCGCGACTGATCTATGAAAAGCTTCTCACGGGCATCGCTGCCGGATTGAACCGAAAGGAAGAGGTACAGGTGACGATGGGGGACGTCCCGCAATCCGTTCTGGACCTGATCGAAAAATTCGACCGGAACATCGACGAATACAAAAACCCGCGATACAACGAGACACAGATCCGGGTGGAGTTCGTCAATCCCTTTTTCAAAGCCCTCGGGTGGGATGTTGATAACGAAAAGGGATACGCCCTGGCATACCGCGACGTGATCCACGAGGACGAGGTCAAGGTCGGCGGGGCCACCAAGGCCCCCGACTATTCCTTCCGCATCGGGGGGACGCGCAAATTCTTTGTGGAGACGAAAAAGCCCTCCGTCAACCTCAAGGACGATCCCGCCCCGGCCTTCCAGCTCCGCCGGTACGCCTACAGCGCCCGCCTCCCCATCTCCATCCT
>JAFGSH010000258.1 GCA_016934695.1 Deltaproteobacteria bacterium | reverse complement strand
GGCATGAAGTTCTTCCCCCTGATCGCGACCATTGCCATCTTCATCCTGACGGCCAACCTGCTGGGGCTGATCCCCGGATTCGAGTCGCCCACCAGCAATCTCAACACCACCGTCTCCATGGCGCTCGTGGTGTTCGTCCTGACGCATATCGTGGGGATCTGGCTGCACGGTTTCAAGTACGTCAAACAGTTCCTGGGACCAGTATGGTGGATGGCCCCCATTATGCTGCCCATTGAGCTCGTCAGTCACCTCGCGCGCCCGATTTCCCTTTCCGTGCGGCTCTTCGGCAATATCATGGGCGAGGATCTCGTCCTGGCGATCGTCCTGCTACTGGTCCCCTTCCTCGTCCCCCTCCCTATCTTCGTTCTGATGATCTTTACCTCGATTATTCAGACCTTGGTCTTTGTCATGCTGTCGATGATCTACATACAGCTGGCGATGGAGGAGGCACACTAACACTCTCCGTTTTGCAACCCGGCACACGTAAAAAGGCCCTGACATCAATGTCAGGGCCTTTTGTTTCGTTGCTGACATGAGAGCGAGGATCGTTTCACCGTCCCCTCACTCTCGTTCGAAGGTGATACCGTACTTCTCCAGTTTCCGCTCGAAGGTGGGGCGCGATATCCCCAGTATCTCGCATATCTCTCCCTTGTTTTTGTCCGTTTCTCTGATGACTCTCCGTATGTGCATCTCCTCTATTTCGTCGAGGGTCGGGATCTTTCCCGGTTCGACCGCATCTCCGGCAGGTTCACCGCCCGTTCTCGTGTCGCTCTTTTCGTCCATCAGGTCCGGGAAATCTTCCCTCCCGAGGACCTGCCCTTTGGCGACGACGACGGCCCGGACCAGCAGGTTCTCCAATTCTCTGATATTCCCCGGCCAGCTGTACCTCCGGAAGACCTCCATCATCTCGTCCGAGACGCCGGCGATCTGTTTGTGGAGATCCCTGTTTGCCTTGTTGAGCAGGTACTCGACGAGCGGCTCCAGGTCCTCCGGCCGCTCCCTGAGGGGAGGGATATTGATGGATACGATATTGAGACGGTAGAAGAGGTCGTCCCTGAATGTTCCCTCTTTGACCATCTTTTTAAGGTTCTTGTTGGTCGCCGCTATGATCCGCGCGTTGACTCTGACCCGGTCCTTGCCCCCGACCCTCTCGAACTCCATCTCCTGGAGCACCCGGAGAAGCTTGGCCTGGAGATTGGTGGACATTTCACTGATCTCATCCAGGAATACCGTGCCGTAGCGGGCGAGCTCGAACTTCCCCTGCTTTCTGGCTATGGCGCCCGTGAAAGAACCTTTCTCATGGCCGAACAGTTCCGACTCCAGAAGCGTCTCGACGATGGCCGAACAGTTGACCGCTATATAGGGCTCGTCCCGTGACGTGTTGTAGTGGATGCACTTGGCGATCAGCTCCTTCCCCGTGCCGCTCTCTCCCTGTATCAGCACGGTGGTCCTGTTCTGGGAGACGATGCCGATAGTCTTGAACACCTCCTTCATCTTGTTTCCCGTGCCGATGATATCTCCCACCTTGAAATCGCGGGGGTGTTCCATGAGAAGGCCGGTGATCTTCTTTTCCAGTTCCACGGAGCCCAGAGCTTTCTTGATGGCTATGTCCAGTTCGTCGACGTTGATGGGCTTGTGGATATAGTCGAAGGCCCCCCCCTTCATCGCGTTGATGGTGGTTTCCATGTCATGGTGGGCGGTGATCATGATGACTTTGACCTTCTCATCTTCTTCCCGCAGATCCTCGAGGACGGTGAATCCGTCTATGTCGGGGAGACGTATGTCGAGGATCACCGCATCGGGCAGTTCACGTACGAACTTGTTCAGGCCTTCCGTTCCGGTGGAGGCGGTGCGCACGTCATATCCCTCTTCCACCAGGTAGAGTTCCAAGCTTTCACGGATGGATTTGTCGTCATCGATGACGAGGATCTTTGACATGGTATGTGTATGCCCCCCTCTGTTGGAAATTGCGCTCAATCGTCCGATGCCTGTCGCCGGAGAATCATGGGGAGGTCCTCTTACGTGGCCGGCCTGGTCCCCTTCTCTTGTGCCGGCGCCGGAAAGGTTACAACGACGTCGGTTCCCCTTCCTTCTTCACTCGATATCTCTATCGTGCCCTGGTGCAGGTCTACGATCTTTTTGATCTGCGCAAGCCCCAGGCCGGTGCCGTAGCTCTTTTTGGTGAAGAAGGGATTGAAGATATGGGGCATGTCCTCCTCGGAGATCCCGCACCCGTCATCCCTGATCTCGATCCGGACCCGCCCGTCGGCCTGCACGGCGGATATCGAGAGCGTCCCGCCTTCTTCCATCGCGTCGATGGCGTTGTGGTAGATGTTCAGGAAGGCCTGTTCCAGCATCGCCGGGTCGGCATCCAGAGGAGACAGGTCTTGCGCAAATCTCTTCTCCACCCGGATATTTTTGTCCGCGACGGATTTTTCGGCCATCGCCAGGGCGTGATCGACGATCTTTTTGATGTTCGAAGGCTGCTTGACGGGATCAGACGGTTTGGCATAGATCAGGATATCGTTGACGAGTTTTTCAAGGTGTTCGACCTCCCTCTGAGCGATCTGAAACCGTTTCAGGTCGTTTCCCTCCGGCCGCAGTCGTTTCTCGAGGATCTGCAGGCTCATCTTGATCGAGGAGAGGGGATTCCTGACCTCATGGGCAATGCCGGCCGACAGTTGGCCGAGGGCGGCAAGCTGCTGGCTCTCGTAGAACTTCTTCTCCAGGGCCTTGAACTGTGTGATGTCTCTCTGAACGAGGATCAGGCGGTCGGTCCCCTTCACCGGCCGGGGTGTTATCATCAGGTTTCTCCGCGATCCGTCCCGTGCCGTGACCGTCATCTCGTAAGGGTTAAAGATTCCCTGTTTGGCATATTCCCATATGTCGAGGACAAACTGTCTATTTTCCTCATCGACAAAGTCCGCGAAGTGCTTTCCCCCAAACTTCTGGGAGATGATACCCCCATCCTTCTTCACATCGCGGCTCACGTAGTTGATGATTCCGTCTCTGCTGAGATCAAATATCTTGTCCGGAAGGCTGTCGATGATGGACTGGAGGTAATTGTACAATCCTTCGACCTCTTCCCGGAGCTTGATATTTTCGTTCAGTTCGTTCTGGAGTGTTTCGGCATACTCCTTCAGTCTGATATCCATCTCTATCTGTTGCGTCACATCTTGTATGGTCTCGATGGCCGCAATGATTTCCCCTTGCTCATCGTATATCGGTGCGGCCAGAAAATACAGGTGGCGTGCCTTGCCTCCGAGGTCGCTGAAGAAATCCGTGGCCTCGTAAGCGCCCTTTACCGTTGACGATTCCCGCACGTTCTTGCCGTCGTAGAATTTCTTGAGGGCATCCATATCGGCGTCGATGATGATATCGGCGATCATGGGACGTTTACTGTTGTAAAAAGGAACGGGATGCTGATCCGTACCTATCATATCAGCGGCGTCAAAGGCGGTCAGTTCGGAGCATGCCCTGTTCCAGAGGATGACGCGATGCTCTTTGTCCAGAACAAAGGTGGGAATCGGTGAACCCTCGATGACGCCTTCCGTTTTTCTGTGTTCTGTGAGGAGTTTTCCCTGCCACTCCTCCCGTTCCCTGAGCCGCTTCAGCTCTTCCTTGAGGCGGAGGCGCTTTGTGCTGGAGGTCGCTATTGAAGCGCTGGCGATAATGACAACAACAATAAGTCCTGAGGCGCCGAACATGATGTTGAGGAAGCCCTTCCGAGCCAGGAGGATTATTTCATTATAAGGTGCGGCGACTGTTACAAGCCAGTGCCTCTCGCCCAGGTCAATCGGGGCGTAGGCCAGGATGTATTTTTCGGGATCCTCTCCTTCTCTGGGGAGCCGGTATTCGCCATAGCCTTCCTCGCCCTTTCTCAAGGCCTCCTTCAGTGACGCCCCCCTGCTTGCCGGGTGTTCCAGGACCGCTATGCTGTGACCGATGCAGGACGGATCGGGATGGACGATCATGATGCCCTCGCTGTCCATGACCCAGGCACAGCATGTCTCACATTTGGATGTGATGTACCGGTCGACAATATTGGAGAGGGAAAGAGCGGCCAGCACGGCTCCGGAAAATCTATTTTCTGAATCGTATGTAGGAACTGCGAAGATTACCGACCGGGATTTGTCGTGTGTCTCCGCATCACCCTCTCCCGTCGGCGGCAGCGGGGTGCCTATGTACGGTTTCCCCGTCTTCTGTATCTCAGAAAAATGGGGGTGGGGTTCGAAACTCTTCCCGAGCATACCATCGAGGACTGAGGGGGGATATCCGATTATCACCACCCCGTCGGCGTCTTCCAGAGCGATGAAGTCCACCTTTCCGCCAAGGTCTTCATAGACCACCTTGATGCTTTGCATGGCGGCCTCGTCGGCGCCCCCCCTGACATAGGGCATCTCTATAAATTCCATCTTTCCGAGGTCTTTATAGATCACCTGTATGCCCTGCCCGGTCGCTTCAGGCGTAGTCCCCCTGACGTACGGCAGCCTCGAAATCAAAATCAAACTTTTCTCAACGCCGGAGATAAAATCCTCTATGCCGGTTGCCGTTCCCCTGGCAATGGTCAGTTGTTGCCGGCTGAACTGTTCTACGATACCCTGTTCTCTCGTCTGGTTGACGGTGAGCGCCAGGAGAAGAATAAGGACGATAACGGCTGCCGTGGTCAGCCATATGGGGATCTTGGCTGTGGCCTGGAAGGGTTCGTGGCGTTTACCGGTGTCTTGCATATCCATGACCGCCTGTCACTTCTTCTTGTTTTCACGCCACCTGGGGGCCGACAATATGTAGATACACACTGCTGCGCCAAGAGAAATAATAAGGGTGACAAGTC
>JAFGSH010000257.1 GCA_016934695.1 Deltaproteobacteria bacterium | reverse complement strand
GATCCACTCCCCGCCGGCGTACCCGATGGCCTGGTTGCGGTGCCTGCTGAAGTCATTCTCCCAGGGATGGTGATATACCGCGGCCCTGAAATCCCCGGCGATACGAACCGTCCCGTCCGCGGACCCCGTGTCGACCACGATTATCTCGTCGACGAGTCCGCGTACGCTGGCGAGACAGCGGCCCAAGATCGCCTCTTCGTCTCTGACGATCATACAGAGGGATATCCGAGGTTGATTAGCGGGCATCAGTACGACAATCCTCCATCGGGTCGTCACACGCCGCACGTTCGAGCAGCGGTTTGAACCCGTATTCGACGGCATCCATCAGGGACACCGTATCCCCGCCTTGCACCGCCTCCAGGCATTCCCGGAGCAGTCCCCGGACCGCCTCGAGATCGACCTTTTCCGTCAGCGCACCCGTCAGGGCAAGCCATTGATTCAGATAGTCAGGAAACGAGGCAAAACCCCTCTCGACCTCCCCCTCCATGCAAGACAGGACGATCTCGTCTCCCTTCGCACGGAGCACGTCCGGGAGAAACCGCCCGTCATCCGTACGGGCATGCAATCGATCACTCTCCGGTACGATGCCGTTCACCTCTTCGGGGGGGAGCAGTACCTGCTCGCCCCTCGCATCACGGGACGTCGCCAGAAGCCTGACGGACGGGTCGGGGCATTTCCAGCCGACGGGTTCGCCGCTCCGGAAGGCCTCGAATGTCTCGAAGGCCCGCATGACGACCGGAGGCGTTATCATCCCCTTGCACGCATGTCCGCTCTCGCATCGTGCCGGATCGAGGCACGGGGCGCAGGGAAGATCGGAATACAGGATGAAGTGACCGCAACCGTAGGGACCGGTCTCACACGGATACGCGGTCCCGAAAAAGAGGGACAGGACCGGGGTTCCCACCGCCGCCGCCATGTGCATGGGACCCGTATCTCCCGTAATGAGCAGCTCGCACCGCTCCAGGACGGCCCCCGTCGTCGTGAGCGATGTCTTCCCCATCAGGTTCACGAGATCGTCCTCTCTCCCCTTACAGACCCGTTCCACGGGTTCAGACAGCTCCCTTTCATCCTCGCTCCCGATAAGGACCACCCTTCTCTGCTTCTCACGAATCAGCCAGTCGATGACCTTCGCAAAATGATGCGCCCCCCACTGCCGGAAGGACTTCGCCGCACCCATCTGAACACCCACAATGGGCCTCCTGTCCCCTGCGCCTGTCAGCTGTTCGGCCTCCCGCCGGGCCCCCTGACCGACAGAGAGGCTCAGCGGCCCGTGGTTCCCTGGGGGCAGCCCGGCAATCCGGCAGGCCCAGTCGACAAGGTTGCGCCTGTTTGACTTCCGATCCTTCTTGACCGCATCAAAGAGATCCTTCGACGGTTGATCGTCAAAATAAAAACCCCTCTCCGGCGAATAGGCGCCGCCGACTATCCTCGGAGCCCCCACAAGAGAGGCCAGAAGCCCCCCCCACTCGTACTGCCGGTTGATGATCAGATCGAATTTCTGCCGCTTCAGCTCACCGGTAAGATCGTAGATCTCGTTGAATATCCCCGCATATCTCTCCGGTTCGCTCTTCAAATAATAGCGATACTCCCTTTCCGGAATCGGGATGAGGGCATCCACATGACGATTCCCCTCGAGCAGGGGTGTAAACTCTTCTCCGGTCAGAAAATAGGTCCTGCTCCCCGGATAGACCGCTTTCAACCCCTCGAGCATGGGTGTCAGCTGGAGGATATCCCCTAATCGGTGGGTTCGGATAACCAGTATATTCATCCCCATGCGATCCTCACTGTACGGTCTCCCGGAGCAGCTCCCCGATGCCCCGGCTGAGGGCCGGCGTCTCCCGCAGGCGGTGTTCGAACACATGCTGCTCTACCATGTTGCGGATCGACCGATAATAGTCCGGGTACAGCTCGGTTGCCGGCGGATAGGGCAGGCAGTACAGGGCGCCGGGATGCAGATCACCGATGCATCCTCTGATGATTTCCGCATCCTCTTCGACAAAGAGGCGGGTCTTCGGATCGCCGAAGACAGGGCCCAGGGCAACCGACCGCAGGGCAAGGTGAAAGAGACCCAGATCCGCTTCAACTATTATCAGGAGGCCGCTGTACCCCCGCCTTCTCAGGGCAAGCACGTGATAGCCGAGACCGAACCCGAGAACGACAAGGATCTCCGCCTGCGGCGGGACAAGCCCGGCCCACCGGAGGGCCTCCTCTTCCGGGTTATGACGGCTGTGCATATGTCTGACAAGGCCTTTCCCCAGAACCTTCCGTGCCGTCATCTGTCCGTTGCCGGCGGGGAAGGCCTCCCAGCATGGCTGTATCGTATGCCCCCGCAGCCTGTCGGCCAGGACAGGGTCTCTCTTTCTGAGGGCCTGCATGTTTTCTCCCAGCGTGTCCTTTGATTCGTTCATCGGCGTCGTCGGCGGTGCGTATCCGAGCCGGAGCAATCAATAGTATGCCAGCTGAACCGTTTGCTCCTCTCTCTGCAAGGCTGTCTCGGCATCCCTCAGGACATTCCTGGTAAAGACGAGAAAGCTCCCGATCACGGCAAACCACTCCGTCATCTTTCTGACCCGCGCCATGGATAACAGGGTGCTGTTTGTGTATATGTCCTTGAGAAAGGACAGCTCGCTCGCCAGCCACAGGTCATACGCCTGGAGGGTCTGCGCTGTGATTCCTGATAGTTTTTTGTCGCTGTTGAGGAGCGCGCTCAATTCCAGCCACTTTTTTTCGACTGACAGGAGTCGTTCCATATCGGCATCGGGGCAGGTTTCACGCTCCAGGGAAGGACGGATGATCTCTCGTTCGGTCAACCGCGCTTCGTCCAGGGCCGCCTCGAACTCGCAGATCGCCCTTTCAACGATTTCGAATGTCTCCTTTGTTCTGTCACGAATTGCATCCATCTCTTTTCCTATATCGTGAGCACCCAAGAATTGGGTATAGGTCTCATCCAGTATGGTCTGCGGGCCGTAGGATTTCCGGCAGTAGGTATCAATGGCATCCGCAAATGTCATGATCTTGGCGCCCCTGATCCGTGCGCCGCCCTCGGTGGCATTGACGCAGGTTCCCGTATAGGAATGAATGTCCTCCTCGTATTCCAGCTTGAACAGCTCCCAGTATTTCATGGATTTGACCGGGTTGCCGTCGTTCCCCTCAAGCTCCACGATCGGGGTCTTGAGGATGGTGTCATCACAATTGTTTACCGCCACATCCTTGTAATGGGTGTCGCCGTCCTTCGCAAAGGCAAGGTCCTGACCGATCAGGATGATCGGATCACACCCCAGGTAGACCAGCAGCTTAAAGGCGAGGTTCGCGACGGAATGCCCTACGGTCAGAGAACCCTTGTCGTTCTCAAGCCAGTCGAAAAAGGAATATTTACGGTACGCGATGAACTTCTTCCCCTTGAAGGCGTCGATGGTTTCGGGGGGCAATATGGGGAGGGTAATGGAATAGATGTCCCTGAAGTCATTGATGCCGGCATAATGCACCATCGTTCTGAGCGTTCTCTCGAGAGAAGTTACCAGGTGCGGTCGAATTCCCTTCTTCATCAGGGGCAGGAGAGCTGCATCACAGCTCAGAATCAAGGCCCTGTCTTCCAGGCCTTTGAGGAGATGTATGTTCTTGCCCAGAGAGGGGCCGGCGGCCACCAGGACTCCCGGTCTCCCTTTGAATGTGCCGCAAAGGGTATTTATTCCGGGATTGGAAAAGATGTGTTGTATGTTCGAGAACATATGTTCCAGGCCCACCAGGGAATCGAAGGAATCGTTGCCGACGGCCGCCATTATGGTAGAGGCCGCCTTCTTGATGGTCTCGACCGCCTTCAGATAGTACGGTCCGTCCAGAACAACGCTTGACGGCACAGGGATAATCTTGATCGAGCGCAGGGCATACCTGTCCCGTATCAGAATATCCGATGTGAGCTCAACGTAGGTATCTTCCGGATCTCCCCCCACAAGGAAATGGATGTTCGGATGCCTGAGGACGTTCCGGTAATCGCCGACATGCAGGGCGAGCCGGAACAATTCGATGTCCTTTTCATATACGATAATTTCCCCGGTCCCCCATTCCTTGCTGAACCGTGTCATGAACTGGTCGAGGTGGTACCCGAGTCCAAGCCCCATAAAAAACACAAAGGGGGCGTATCTGACCTTCAGCCCTTCCAGATACTCGCGGGAATAACGGATGGGATCCTCTGAATCATAAAAAAGTATTCGCCCCCCGTTGCCCTCTATGAGCACATTGGGCGGGCACCCTCTCTTCCCCCCGATCAGATGACAACGGACGTTCCCGCGTATTGATCCGACCCGTTTCGCCAGTTGCGGATTCTTTTCGGAAAGCGCCGACAGATTCTTTTCAAACACATCGTTTCTATTCATTGGTTCACGATCCCATACAAGAAAGCATCTGACTCGTTTCTTTCATGATCTTCTCCATCCTGTCGACCTGGCTTTCTTCCACGATCCTGGTCCGGATCAGATGCTGCAGTATCTTGTTGCATATCCGCAATTCATCCTGTTTTCCGGCACCCGCAAGGTGCTGCAAGATCTTGAAGACAAGGCGGCCGATATCGGCAAAATCTCCGATCTCAAAATCTATCGGTATCCCTTCCTGAGTGATGATCCGTTCCGACGCCTCGAGAAATCGATCCCACTGCTCCGATCTGGCAAGGGCATACAGGCCGCCGATCCGGTACCTCGTGTCAAGGGGATCTTGTTCCAGCGCGCCGGCGATATATCGGATTCCCTCGGCAACCCGTCCCATCTCCACGAGTGAAACGCCGTAGTGATAGAAGGCATCGGCAACCGGTCCATGGGTCATCTCTTTGTCATCCGGATCGAGTATCCCGTGCAAGACGGTGTGAACATCGGCATAGCGCTCATCCCTGAAGTATACCTCCGCCAGTGCCGCAGTCAGTTCAAGTGAATCGGGAAAATTATTCAGGGCCTTTTGTATGATCGCTTCGGCACGGTCATGCCGGCCCTGACTTGCATAGAGCTTCGCCACCTTGAGCATGAAGTTCGGATCCATCCGTTCTGTTCTTTCAAACCACGCATATGCCTGATCAAGGTCTCCCAGATTGAGAAAGAACAGAGCCCCCTTGAGGATCGCTGAAGGGTCGCCAGGTGAATCAAAGGTCTTCCTGACGGCAGGCATTCTTCGCTCGTCCCTGAACGCGCCATTGTCTTTTCCATGGATGATTGTGAACAATTTCGCATCAAGCACCTTCATATTCGTCTTACCAATAGAGGAAACCAGGGACTCAAACGCGGCGCCGGTAAAAAAGAGCCTGTCCGACTTCGGAAGGATGCGCACCTGGTGGGATGCCACCTCTTCCTGCATGATTTCATTCAAAAGCGACACCGATAGTTCCTGCAGCCTCTCATCCGCCCTGATCCGTACCCGGTATGCGGCATTACCATCCGACGGAAGGAGCTTCTTCAAGAGGCCCAGCCCCAGCCGGTCCCTGGGATCGATATACTCATCGGCATCAAGGAACAAGACGTACGCACCCCCCGCTTCATGCAGGGCCACGTTTCTCGCGGCGGAAAAATCATCCTGCCACTCTGATTCGACCACCCTCCCGCCGCACTCCTTCACGATCTCCCGTGTTCCGTCCGAAGATCCGGTATCCACAACGATGATCTCGTCAACGATGCCCTTGACGGAATCGAGGGCCCTGCCTATCGTTTGTTCCTCATCCCGCGCGATCATGCACAGGCTCAAGGTCGGCGGTTTCCACCCCTCACTGCTGATGGTGGCGAGCAGACGCCCGTGGAAGGGGCTCGGCTGTATATCGATCGATTCTTTGAGGAACCGCATCGCAGTCTGTATATCTCCTTTTACAAGGTATAGTTCGCCCAGCAGTGCGGAGATCGAGGGATCGGCATGCAGATCGTTTGACTTCCCGTACCAGGCGATCGCCTCGTCCAGCATGAGGAGATGCCCATATACGAAGCCCGCCGCCCGGCACAGTGCAATCGTTTCATCCCCATCCCGGTGTTTGGTCCATGCCTCCAGAAGGGCCCGGGCGCCCTCGAAATTTCCTTCCTGGCTGAGGTGATCGATCATGGGCAGATACATGGTATCTATGCCGAAGCCGCGGGCGGCGCTTTCCAGGAAGCTCTCCAGGTACCGCTCGTGCAGAACCCTGAACCCGATGAAACCACTGCTGAGTTCATCTATCCCTTCACCGGGGACCGGTCCGTAGTAGATCTCACCCTTCAGGTGGCGCATGTCATGCCCTTCGATGTCTTCCTGAACCGCCGGCGTTTCCCGTGCCCCGGCATCGATGTGCAATTCATTGACCACATGAGTGATACCACGGCATGCGTCGTCGACACCGCCGACGAGGGCCTCCAGGCAATCGCCGGCGATGCCCTTCCTGGCCAGCCTGCATTCAAGCCTGGTGACAGAGACCTGTTCACCCATTTTCTCATACTGGCCGAGGTTGCCGATAAACTGGTAGTCCCGGAGGGAATCCCTCACCGTTCCGTCCTTTACGCAGACAAGGTACCCCTCGCGTCCTTTCTCGCATAATCTCAGACGCAGGTCTTCCGCCGATGAAACCCGGACCGACTCATCCGGTCTGAGAAACAGCACCCATTCGGTCCGCATGGCGGAAGAGAGAGACCCCTTGTCGACGGCGACGATACCATGCCGTGATCCGCCCGATCGTGTATCCCTTCCCTCGACGGTATCAACGGAGAAGATCCTGTCCGTTACTGTCCCGGCCCGTGCGATACACGCTTCCATGCCCGAAGAACCGGCATCTCCGACGATGCACACGGAGACCATTTCCTGTAAGCGTTTTTCCATTATGATGATCCCCTATAGAACTGCGTGTCCGGTTGCCGCCATCTTCCGGACGAGTATACTGAGCGACGCAACATACGTGCCAGGCTTACGGGTCAGTAGACGTGCCTCTCATCCCGATTCGATGCCCCAGAGTAATCTCCGGCACATCGTCAAAAACGCTTTTTCCTCGAATCAGCAGATCTCACGGATCAGCTCGAAGGCCTCGGCCGCCTCCAGCCCCACGGCGCTCCCCCACCGCAGCGCGATCGCCCTCAGCGCCTCGGGCGAACGTGGATGGGGGAAAAGGCGGCTTTCGCTCTCGTACAGTTTCATGGCGTCTATCTTTATCTCCAGGGTGGCACTGATATCCATGAATGTGTTGGGCCGGAAGACAGGGTCGAACCGGTTAAACGCCCACTCGGTTGAAGAAGGGACTTCAAAGGCGTAGATCGTCCTGACCGGACAGCCGCCCACCGGGCGTGAAGCGGTCAGCACGGCCCGGTGCACTGTCACGTGATCGACATTCAAGTCGCCTCCATGATGGGTATAGATGACCTCCGGCTTCAGACGCTCCATGAGCCGTTCGACGATCTTGACCACGTCCAGCATCGGTACGGTATCAAACCGGTTATCCGGCAGATCATATGTAAACAGCTCCGTCACCCCTAACAGCTTCGATACCTGTCTGGATCGGTCATGGAGCGCACGTATCGATTGTTGATCGGCCCCTTCACGCTCGTCATACCGCGATGTTATCCCTTCACCGAGAATGGCTACGTACACGGCATGCCCTTCTCCGGCCAGACGGGCAATGGTTCCACCACACCCAAGGACTTCATCGTCGGGGTGGGCGGCTACAACGAGAACTGTTCCTGCATTTCTCATATCCGGGTATCCCTTATCAGAAGATCAGCCTTCCACTACAAGCTCCTGCCTGACGTGATATCTCTTCCCTCCGGGGGAATTCTTATTCACAATAACCGAAGGACCAAAGGTGGTATTGGCCTCGATCATCCGTCCGGGAAGGATCGTGCAGCCGACCCCCATGGAGACGTGATCTCCGATGATGCATCCGAACTGTCGCCGGCCGGTATCGACCGTTGCACCGCCTATTCTGACCTCGACATTCCGTCCGTCCAGTCGAAAATTCGAGACACGCACGACACCGCCAAAGAAGCAATTGCTGCCGACGATGGAATTTCCGAAGAAATTGAGCGGTCCGAACCCTGTCCCGCCGCCGGCGATGACATCCTTGATATCCGTTGAAAAGGCAACGCCGCTGTCCGGACCCAGGCTGACCGTCCCGCGGAGCAAGGCGTTATTCGCGATAAACGATCCCGCGCCGACATAGATATCCCCCTTGAGTCTCGCCCCCGACAGAATCCTCACTCCCTCGCCTATGACGACATTCCCTGAGATCTCGACCCCGTCCTCTATGATCGCGGTCGCGTGGACAGAGGGCCCCATCCGTGCGATGCGTTCCGTGACCGCCGGAAAGATATCCCAGACATACCGTATGCGGGGGCTCAGAACCGCGTCCTCAACACGATCCGTCTGTGCGGCGTCGTCCCTCAGGAAATGCAGCAGGCTGGTGCCCGCGACATCAAAGGCGAGGACATCAAAAAAATCCCCGAGTTCAAAGTCACCGATGCGACACCTTCCTGTGTCACCGCTGAACAGATGCGTGCTCAAGAAATATCTCCTTTCAGTCGACTATCGACTGGTAATCAGTTCCCATCTCAGCGGTGTTCCACGCGCGATATCCGTGGAAGCGCGTTTCCCCATGACATCGTCCAGATATCTCGGCCTGAGACCGTACCCCGGCCTGATGCAGCGGACATTTTCATCCGTGAAGGGCTCCCCCTGTTTCATGTCCCGCACCACGAAGAGAGACCTCCTCAGTGCCCTCATGGCGGCCTCATTCTCAGTCGCCCCGTACCGTACCGCGCCGAGCGCCGCTTCAACGTTGCGTATCTTCTCGACCATGCCTCGAAATTCGTCAGGCTCCAGCGAGAAGCTGCTGTCGGGTGAAGGAACCGCGCGTGACAGCGTCAGGTGCTTTTCAATTATGGATGCCCCCATCGCGACGGCCGCTACGGGGATCGCGTCGCCCAGCGAATGATCGGACAGACCCGTCGGCGCCTGAAACGTCTGCGCCATGTTCGTCATGGTCCGGAGATTCATCTCGTCATACGGTGCGGG